>NZ_QHJN01000116.1:0-25234 GCF_003947565.1 Actinomadura sp. WAC 06369
CATCGGGGTGGGGGCGAAGGGGTAGGGACTGGCACGTCGACGCCGTTGTCGGACATCGCGGGAGCAACGCATGGACGCCGTCACCACCGTTCCGGTTCCGGTGAACGAGCCGGTGAAGGGGTACGCGCCGGGCAGCCCGGAACGGGCGGCGCTGGAGGCCCGGATCAAGGAGCTCGGCGGGACCGAGACCGAGCTGTCGATGACGATCGGGGGCGCGCGGCGGATGGGCGCGGGAGAGCCCATCGCGGTGGTCGAGCCGCACAACCACGGGCATGTGCTCGGGCGGATGGGGGACGCCGCGGAGGCCGACGTGGCCGAGGCGGTCGCGGCGGCGCGGGAGGCCGCGCCCGCGTGGCGGGCGATGTCGTTCGACGACCGGGCGGCGATCTTCCTGCGGGCGGCCGATCTGCTGGCCGGGCCGTGGCGGGCGACGCTGAACGCGGCCACGATCCTCGGGCAGTCGAAGTCGGTGCAGCAGGCCGAGATCGACGCGGCGTGCGAGCTGATCGACTTCTGGCGGTTCAACGTCGCGTACGCCCGGCGGATCCACGAGATGCAGCCCCTCTCGTCGCCGGGCGTGTGGAACCGGATGGAGTACCGGCCGCTCGAGGGGTTCGTGCTGGCGATCACCCCGTTCAACTTCTCCGCGATCGCGGGGAACCTGCCGACCTCGCCCGCACTGATGGGCAACGTCGTGGTGTGGAAGCCGTCGCCGACGCAGCAGCTGGCCGCGCACTTCACCATGCGGCTGCTGGAGGCGGCCGGGCTGCCGCCCGGCGTCATCAACATGGTGACCGGGAACGGGCGGGCCGTGTCGGAGGTGGCGCTGAGGCAGCCCGATCTGGCGGGGCTGCACTTCACGGGGTCGGTGCCGACGTTCCAGGGGCTCTGGCGGGCCATCGGGGAGAACATCACCGGGTACCGGGGGTATCCGCGCATCGTGGGCGAGACCGGCGGCAAGGACTTCGTGATCGCCCACCCCTCGGCCGACGCGGCGGTGCTCAAGACGGCGCTGGTGCGCGGGGCGTTCGAGTACCAGGGGCAGAAGTGCTCGGCGGCGTCGCGGGCCTACATCCCGCGGAGCGTCTGGGGGCGGCTGCGGGACGAGTTCTGCGCCGAGACGGAGTCGCTGACGATGGGGGACGTCGCGGCCGACCTGTCGACGTTCATGGGGGCCGTCATCGACGACCGGGCGTTCGCCAAGCATCGGGCGGCGATCGAGCGGGCCCGGTCGATCGACTCGATGAAGATCCTCGTCGGGGGCGAGTTCGACGACTCGCGGGGGTACTTCGTGCGGCCGACGGTCCTGGAGTCGGCGGACCCGGAGGACGAGATCTTCACCACCGAGTACTTCGGGCCGATCCTCGGCGTGCACGTCTACGACGACGCGGACTACGACGCCGTGCTCCGGCAGATGGAGGGCGTCTCCGAGTACGGGCTCACCGGCGCGGTCATCGCGGACGACCGCGCGGCGATCGCCGCGGCCACCGAGAGCCTGCGGTTCGCCGCGGGGAACTTCTACGTCAACGACAAGCCCACCGGCTCGGTCGTCGGGCAGCAGCCGTTCGGCGGCGCGCGGGCGAGCGGGACGAACGACAAGGCGGGGTCGGTGTTCAACCTGACCCGCTGGACGAGCGCGCGCGTCGTCAAGGAGTCGTTCGTCCCGCCGACGGACTACCGCTACCCGCACATGGGGCCCTGACCGCCCGGTTGCCAGGAGAGCCCGTGAGGCCCGACGATAAGGGCGCCCACCGCCCCCGGGACGCCCGGGCGCTCCTCCGACGACCATGGGAACGGGATGTCGACGCTGAACCGGCTGGTGCTCTGGAACATCGACCACACGCTGGTCGACGTCGGGCGGGTCACCCGCGAGGCGTACGCCGAGGCGTTCCAGGCGACCGTCGGGCGGCCGCTGCTGCGGCTCGCGCCCACCCCGGGGCGCACCGAGTCGGAAATCGTGTTCGAGACGCTCGCGTTCAACGACGTCGTGACGACCGACGACCATCTTCCTCCGTTCATCGCCGCGCTCACCCGGGCGTTCGCCGCGCGGCGGGCGGGGCTGCGGGAGCACGGGCGGGTGCTCGCGGGCGCGCGGGAGGCCCTGGACGCTCTGGGGCGGGCGCCCGGCGTCGTGCAGTCGGTCCTCACCGGGTCGGTCCGGGCGAACGCGGTGCTGAAGGTGACCGAGCTGGGGCTCGCCGGGCACCTCGACCTGGACGCCGGCGGGTACGAGGACGGCGTCTACAGCAAGGCGGCGCTGCTGGAGCTCGCCCGGTCCCGCGCGGGGGAGCGGCACGGCGCGGCCTTCCCCGAGCGGGCCACGGTCTACATCGCGGACTCGCCGCGCGACGTGCAGGCGGCGCACATCGCCGGCTCGCCGATCGTCGCGGTCGCGACCGGGAGCGCCACGGAGGCGGAGCTGCGGTCCGCGGGGGCGGACGCCGTCCTCCCCACGCTCGCCGACACCGGTGCCGTGCTGCGGGCCGTCGCCGAACTGACCAGTCCCTGACATGTCTCTTCCTTCCGTCGGCTCCAGTGTTCGCGGTGCCGGGACGGCGCGGAACTGAGAACCCGCCCTGTGGATAACCCCGGCCATGGGGCGCGACGCCATGCCCGGCACGGGAAGTGTGTGCGCCACAGGCATTGCGCGTGACCTGCGGAAGGAGCGGCCGGACGGGCGGGGCGGCGAGGTTGCGCCGGGTGCGGCCCCGCGGCGAATATGGGGAGCGCCGCGCGGCCGGACGCGGCGGGAAGGTGGAGAGATGTCGGGTGAGCACACCGTCGCCGAGGGCGCACCGCTCTGGGAACCGTCCGAGCAGGTCGTCGCGAACGCGCGGGTGACGCACTTCGTCCACTGGCTGTGGGACCGGGGCGTCCTCACCGAGACCTACGACGACCTGTGGCGCTGGTCCGTCACCGAGGTCGACGCCTTCTGGGACGCGATCTGGACGTACTTCGACGTCGTCGGCGAGCGCGGCGACGGGCCCGTCCGCACCGGCGGCCCCATGCCGGTGGACGGGCTGCGCTGGTTCCCCGGCTCGACGCTCAATTACGCCGCGAACGCGCTGCGGCGGGCCGAGCAGACCCCCGACGACACCGCGGTGATCTTCCGGTCGGAGGCGGGCGGGCACCGCGTGCTGTCCTTCCGGGAGCTGGCGCTGCACGTCGCCGAGGTCCGCGCGGGCCTCGCCGACCTCGGCGTCGGCAAGGGCGACCGGGTCGCCGCCTACATGCCGAACATCCCCGAGGCGCTGGTGTGCTTCCTCGCCGCCGCGTCCCTCGGCGCGATCTGGTCGTCCTGCTCGCCGGACTTCGGCTCGTCGTCGGTCATCGACCGGTTCGCGCAGATCGAGCCGAAGGTCCTCATCGCCGTCGACGGCTACGCCTACAACGGCAGGACGTTCGACCGCCGCGACACCGTCCGCGAGATCGAGGCCGCGCTGCCGACGCTCGCCGCGACCGTGCTCGTCCCCTACCTCGACCCGGCCGCGACCCCCGACGGGTTCCGCGTCGGCATGGGCTACGCCGACCTTCCCCGCCCCGACGGCGGCGCCCTCGAGTTCGAGCCCGTCCCCTTCGACCACCCGCTGTGGGTCGTCTACTCCTCCGGGACGACCGGGCTGCCCAAGCCGATCGTGCACGGCCACGGCGGCGTCGTCCTCGAACACCTCAAGGCCCTGTCGTTCCACCAGGACCTCGGCCCCGGCGACGTCTTCTTCTGGTACACCACCACCGGCTGGATGATGTGGAACTACCTGGTCGGCGGGCTGCTGGCCGGTTCCACGATCGTGATGTACGACGGTGCGCCGCTCGACCTGTGGCGGCTCGCCGCCGACAGCGGCGTGACCTACATGGGGGTCGGCGCCCCCTACATCACCGCCTCCGCGAAGGAGGGCCGCCGCCCCGGCGAGGAGCTCGACCTGTCGGCGCTGCGCGGCATCGGCTCCACGGGGTCGCCCCTGCCGCCCGAGGGGTTCGCCTGGGTGTACGACGCCGTCGGCCGCGACCTGCTGCTCGGCTCGTTCTCCGGCGGCACCGACCTGTGCACCGGCTTCGTCGGCCCGTCCCCGCTGCTGCCGCTGCGCGCCGGGGTCATCCAGTGCCGCGGCCTCGGCGCCAAGGTCGAGGCGTTCGGCGACCAGGGCGAGCCGGTGGTGGACGAGGTCGGCGAGCTGGTGATCACCGAGCCGATGCCGTCGATGCCGGTGTTCTTCTGGAACGACGAGGACGGCGCCCGCTACCGCGACTCGTACTTCGACATGTACCCGGGCGTCTGGCGGCACGGCGACTGGCTCAAGATCCTCCCGGACGGCGGCTGCGTCATCTACGGCCGGTCCGACTCGACCCTCAACCGCGGCGGCGTCCGCATGGGGACGTCCGACTTCTACCGCGTCGTCGAGGCGTTCGACGAGATCACCGACAGCCTCGTCATCGACACCGGCCGCCTCGGCCAGGAGGGCCGCCTGCTGCTCTACGTGCAGCTAGCGCCGGACGCGTCCCTGGACGACGACCTGCTGAACCGGCTCAAGCGCGAACTGCGCTCGGCGCTGTCGCCGCGGCACGTCCCCGACGAGGTCCGCGCCGTCCCGGGCATCCCGCGGACCCTGTCGGGCAAGAAGCTGGAGGTCCCGGTCCGCAAGATCCTGCAGGGCACCCCGGTCGACCAGGCGGCCAACCGCGACTCGATGGCCAACCCGGAGGTCCTGGCCCACTTCACCCGCTGACGGGCGGAACCGCGGAAGGCGAGGGAGGTCAGCGGGCGCGGCGGGCGGCGTAGGACCGGACGTCGCGGCGGCGGTAGAGGCGGCGGACGCGGCCGCCCGCGAGGGGTTCGGTGCGGGCGGGCTCGGGCCAGCCGGCGGGCGGGCGCTTCGCGTACACCGTGACGCTCGTCGGGGCGAGGCCGAGGATGCGGGCGGCCTCGGCGAGGGTGACGAGGTCGTCCGGGTCCTCGGCGGGCGGCCGTTCCGCGAGCGCCGCGTACCAGGCCGCCCACTCGGCCTCGTCCCAGTAGAGGGCCTTGCCGGCGCGGTGGGCGGGCTCGGGGTGGCCGTTGGCGGCGCGGTCCGCCCAGAGCTGCTTGAGGCGGTGGCGGCTGAGGCCGTGCCGGGCGGCGAGGTCGTCGCGGGTCGCCAGGCCGGACGGGACGGCCGGGGCTTCGCGCGCCGCGTACCAGCGGTCCCACGCGTCGGCGTCCCAGGCGAGTTGCGCGCCGACCTTCCCCGCGGGCTCCGGGTGCCCGTTGGACGCGCGTTCCCGGTACCACTTCTCCAGGGTGCTGCGGCCGAGCCCGTGCGCTTCCATGATCTCGTTGCGGGTGCGGACCCGGCGGCCGTGCAGGAAGGACATGGGACCAGTCTCGCGGATGCGGATCGGACGGCGAATGATCTCGCGGTCCGTCGGTGTTCGGCACTAAGGTAAGAGCCTGCTCATACGTGTCCGATCGGAAGCACTGGGTCAGAACGCACCGTATGGCCTGATGGCCGGGTGAACCCCCCGCACGACTCGGACGTCACACTGACACGCACAGCGCCGGCCCGCGACGATCGGCCGGTGGTCCGCTCGACCCGGGCGATCAGGAGAGGGACGGTTCCACGCATGGAGATTGGGGCGCTGCGATCCGGGGATCCGGAGCGGCTTGGTTCCTACGCCCTGATCGGCCGGGTGGGCGAAGGCGGGCAGGGCACGGTCTACCTCGGCGAGGACGAGGACGGACGGCAGGTGGCGATCAAGCTCCTGCACGCCGAGCTCGAGGAGGACGACAAGGCGCGCGCCCGGTTCCTGCGCGAGCTCGACGTCGCCAAGCAGGTCGCGCCGTTCTGCACCGCGCAGGTGATCGACGCGGACGCGACCGGCGAGCGCCCGTACATCGTCAGCGAGTACGTGCCGGGCCCGTCGCTGAACCAGCACGTCACCAAGGACGGTCCGCTGGAGGGCGCGGCCCTCGACCGGCTGGCGGTCGGCACCGCGACGGCGCTCGCCGCGATCCACCAGGCCAAGATCATCCACCGCGACTTCAAGCCGCACAACGTCCTGCTCGGCCCGGACGGCCCCCGCGTGATCGACTTCGGCGTCGCGCGGGCGATGGCGGGCAGCACCACGCTGACCAGCCGGGTGATCGGCACCCCGTCGTACATGTCGCCCGAGCAGATCGGCGGCGACGAGATCGGCGCCCCCTCGGACGTCTTCTGCTGGGCGGCCACGCTGGTGTTCGCCGCGACGGGCGAGCCGCCGTTCGGGCAGGACACCATCCCCGCGGTGATCAACCGGATCCTGCACGAGGAGCCCGACCTCGGCGGCCTGGAGGGCGCCCTGCGCGACCTCGTCGCCGACTGCCTGCGCAAGGAGCCGGAGCTGCGGCCCACGGCCCGGCAGGTGCTGATGCGGCTGCTCGGCCACGAGGAGGCCGCCGCCCCCGTCCCGGTCGCCGTCCCGGACGACACCGACGACCCCGAGGCGACCGCGATGCTCGCGGCCGGGTCCGTCCGCGCCGCCGAGGCCCTCGACGAGGACTTCGCCGAGGGCTTCGATGAGGCGCCGGCGGCCGCCGCCGCGGACGACCCGGTCCGGACGGGCGACCTCGACCGCACGCAGGCCGTCCCCGCCGCGGCACTCTCCGCCGCGACCCGGCCCGGCGGTGGCGGCGGACGTCCCACGCTGCGGCAGCTCGTCGAGAGCTCGGGCCGCTCGGCCGCGTTGGCGGGCGTCGCCGCGGTGCTCGTCGCGATCGTGGTCGTGTCCTCGGTGATGATCTTCAGCTCGGGGGAGAAGGGCAAGGCCGGCGAGCACGTCGGGGACCCGACCGTCCCGCCGATGTCGGACAGCGGCACCCCGTCGCTGACGGTCCCGACGACCACGGCGCCGGACGACCCGGTCTCCGACACCCCGGACTACACGCCCGACCCGTCCTACGACTCGTCCTACGAGGGCTCCCCGAGCATGTCGGGCTCCCCGAGCCCCAGCGACAGCGCGTCCCCCGACCCGACGGAGTCCGACACCCCCACCGGCTCGCCCACCACCAGCGGGCCGCCGCCCAGCGGCGACCCCGGCGGGGACGAGCCGCCCCCGGACGGCGAGGAGCCGCCGCCCGACGGGGGCGAGCCCACCGGAGGCACGGGCGGCGCCGACGCCGGCGCCTGACCGTCCGCCGCTCCCCGCGGGCGCGCGCGCCCCCCGACCGTCCGGCCGCGCGCCCGTCCCTCCCGCTCCCCGCGTCCCTCCCAATCCCCGTGATCGCATGCGGAACCGGATTCGGTCTTGCGAGAATCTGACCGCGCGGCGAGCCCCCGGCGGTGCCGGAGCGGCGCCCCGTGACCGCACGCGGGCGCCGGAGACGGACGGCACCCCGAGCCCCTGCCGGCGGACCCTCCCGCGAGCACGTGGGAAAAGCCACGTCCGCGTAACGGGTTGGCAGGTCAACTTTGGGGTGTTTTCCTGGCTACGCTGGCGCGTGAGGAGCGCCACAACGGGGTGGCGGAGTCTCTAAGGGGAGTTTTTTTGATGGGCGGCAAGCTCGACCAGGCGAAGGACGATCTCATACGCAGGGCCGCCGAGAGGTGCGTCCAGCGGCCGGGGACCGGCGGGGGCGACGTCGAGGAGGCCGTCGCGTACCTCCGGCTCTACTACCGGCACGTCGCGCCGGAGGACCTCCTGGAACGGGATCCGGCCGACATCTGCGGCCCGGCGATGGCGCACCGGCTGCTCGGCGAGGAGCGGCCGCAGGGGCGCCCGAAGGTGCGGGTCTTCACGCCGACGGTCGAGGAGCACGGCTGGGATCCGGGGCACACGGTCGTGCAGGTGGTCACCGACGACATGCCGTTCCTCGTCGACTCGGTGACGATGGAGCTGAACCGGCACCAGCACGCGGTGCACCTGGTCGTGCACCCGCTGCTCGGCGTCGACCGGGACGTCGCGGGCCACCTGCACGGGTTCCGCGCGAAGCTCGACGACTCCACCGACATCGACGAGTCGTGGATGCACATCGAGATCGACCGGACGAGCGACCGCGCGACGCTGGAGACGCTCGAGAAGGACCTCCTGCGGGTCCTGCAGGACGTGCGGGTCGCGTTCGAGGACGGGCCCAAGATGCGGGCGCGCGCGCGGGAGATCGCCGACGCGGTCCGCGGGGACGGGCTCGCGCTGCCGGACAAGGAGCTCGCCGAGGGCGTCGAGCTGCTCGACTGGCTGGTCGACGGGCATTTCACCTTCCTCGGCTACCGCGACTACACGCTGGTCGAGGACGGGACGGCGCTGCGGCCCGAGCCCGGGACCGGGCTCGGCATCCTCCGCGACGACACGCGCGAGTCCCGCAGCTTCGCCGCGCTGCCGCCCGAGGTGCGGGAGAAGGCGACGGAGAAGCGGCTGCTGGTGCTGACGAAGGCGAACTCGCGTTCGACCGTCCACCGCCCGCTGTACCTCGACTACATCGGGGTGAAGAAGTTCGACGCGTCCGGCGAGGTGGTGGGGGAGCGCCGGTTCCTCGGCCTGTTCACGCACGTCGCGTACAGCGAGTCGATCGCGCACGTCCCGGTCTTGAAGCGCAAGCGCGACGAGGTGTTGGAGCGGTCCGGGTTCCCGGCCGACAGCTACGACGGGCAGGACCTCATCGAGGTGCTGGAGGGCTACCCGCGCGACGAGCTGTTCCAGATCTCCGTGGCCGACCTGCTGGGCATCGCGCTCGGGGTGCTGCGGCTGCGGGAGCGGCGCCAGTTGAGGCTGTTCCTCCGCAAGGACATGTACGGCCGGTTCATGTCGTGCATGGTCTACCTGCCGCGCGACCGGTACACGACGAAGGTGCGGCTGCGCATCCAGGCGATCCTGAAGGAGGCGTTCGAGGGCGTCAGCGTCGACTACAGCGCGAACGTCACCGAGTCCCTCCTGGCGCGCCTGCACGTGGTCGTGCGGGGCGAGCGCGGCCGTCCGCTGCCGGACGTCGACGCGGACGACCTGGAGGCGCGGCTCGCGGCGGCGACCCGGTCGTGGGCGGACGACCTGGCGGACGCGGTCCTCGAGCAGTTCGGCGAGGAGCGGTCGGGGACGCTGTCGCGGCGGTACGCCGACGCGTTCCCCGAGGGCTACAAGGCGGACTTCCCGGCCCGCACGGCGGTCGCCGACCTGCGGTTCCTGGAGGAGCTCGGCCCCGACGCCGACACGTCCATCAACCTGTACGAGCCGTTCGGCGCGGGGCACGGCGAGCGGCGGCTGAAGATCTACCGGCTGGGCGAGCCGATCTCGCTGTCGCGGGTGCTGCCGCTGCTGCAGAACATGGGCGTGGAGGTCATCGACGAGCGCCCCTACGAGATCGGCACCGCGGACGGCCGCCGGTGCTGGATCTACGACCTGGGGCTGCGGTACGCGCCGTCCGCCGACGTGTCCGAGGAGTCGGTCAAGGAGCTGTTCCAGGACGCCTTCCGCGCCCTGTGGCGCGGCGAGATCGAGAACGACGGGTTCAACGCGCTCGTCCTGCACGTGGGGCTGAGCTTCCGGCAGGCGATGATCCTGCGCGCGTACGCGATGTACCAGCGGCAGGCGGGCACGTCGTTCTCCAAGCGCTACGTCGAGCAGGTGCTGCTGCGGAACGCGCAGATCACGCGGCTGCTGGTGCGGCTGTGGGAGAGCCGCTTCGACCCGGCCCTGGCGGGCGGGGAGAGCGAGCGCAGCCTCGGCATCACCGAGGAGCTGCAGGGCAAGCTCGACGAGGTCGCGAGCCTCGACGAGGACCGGATCCTGCGCGCGTACCTCGCGATGATCCAGGCGACGCTGCGCACGAACCACTACCAGCACAAGCCGTACCTGTCGCTGAAGCTGGACCCGGCGCGCATCCCGGACCTGCCGGAGCCGCGCCCGATGTACGAGATCTTCGTGTACTCGCCGTCGGTCGAGGGCGTGCACCTGCGGTACGGCGCGGTGGCGCGCGGCGGGCTGCGCTGGTCGGACCGCCGCGAGGACTTCCGCACCGAGATCCTCGGCCTGGTGAAGGCGCAGGCCGTGAAGAACACGGTGATCGTCCCGGCGGGCGCGAAGGGCGGGTTCGTCGGCAAGCAGCTCCCCGACCCGGCCGCGGACCGGGAGGCGTGGCAGAAGGCGGGCGTCGCCTGCTACAAGGACTTCATCTCGGGCCTGCTCGACGTCACCGACAACCTGGTGGACGGCAAGGTGGTGCCGCCGCCGGACGTCGTGCGGCACGACGGGGACGACACCTACCTCGTCGTCGCGGCCGACAAGGGCACCGCGACGTTCTCCGACATCGCGAACGGGGTCGCCGCCGAGTACGGGTTCTGGCTCGGGGACGCGTTCGCGTCCGGCGGGTCCGTCGGCTACGACCACAAGGCGATGGGCATCACGGCGCGCGGCGCCTGGGAGTCGGTGAAGTACCACTTCCGGACGCTGGGCAAGGACACGCAGGCCGAGGACTTCACGGTCGTCGGGATCGGCGACATGTCCGGTGACGTGTTCGGCAACGGGATGCTGCTGTCGGAGCACATCCGGCTGGTCGCGGCGTTCGACCACCGGCACATCTTCCTCGACCCCGACCCGGACGCGGCGGCGTCGTTCGCGGAGCGGCGGCGCCTGTTCGAGCTGCCGCGCAGCACGTGGGCCGACTACGACGCGTCGCTGATCTCCAAGGGCGGCGGCGTCTTCCCGCGGACCGCGAAGTCGATCAAGATCACCCCGCCGGTGCGGGCGGCGCTCGGCATCGACGAGGGCGTCGCCGCGCTCACCCCGTACGAGCTGATCCGGGCGATCCTGCGGGCCCCGGTCGACCTGCTGTGGAACGGCGGGATCGGCACGTACGTCAAGGGCTCGCTGGAGACGAACGACGCGGTCGGCGACAAGGCGAACGACCCGGTGCGGGTCGACGGCGGGGAGCTGCGCTGCCGCGTCGTCGGCGAGGGCGGCAACCTGGGCCTGACGCAGCTCGCCCGGATCGAGTACGCGCGCAGCGGCGCGGACGGGCAGGGCGGCCTGGTCAACACCGACTTCATCGACAACTCCGCCGGCGTCGACACCTCCGACCACGAAGTCAACATCAAGATCCTGCTGGACCAGGCGGTCCGCGACGGGGAGCTGACCGGCAAGCAGCGCGACGCCCTGCTGTACGAGATGACCGACGAGGTCGGACGGCTCGTGCTGCGCGACAACTACGCGCAGAACGTGGTGCTCGCGGCGTCCCGCGCGCAGGCCCCGGCGATGCTGCACGTCCACGCCCGGCACATGCGGAAGCTGGAGCGGGACGGGCGGCTGAACCGGCACCTGGAGTTCCTGCCGGGCCACAAGGCGATCGCGGAGCGGCGGCAGTCCGGGCTGGGGCTGACCGGCCCCGAGTTCTCGGTGCTGCTGGCGTACGCGAAGCTGACGCTGGACGCCGAGATCGTCCAGTCCGACCTGGCCGACGACCCGTACCTGGAGTCGTGGCTCGTCGACTACTTCCCGACGCCGCTGCGCGAGCGGTTCCGCCCGCACATGGACCGGCACCCGCTGCGCCGCCAGATCATCACCACGGCGGTGGTGAACGACCTGGTCAACAACTCCGGCTCGTCGTTCGTCTTCCGGATGAACGAGGAGACGGGCGCGTCGTCGTCCGACATCGCCCGCGCCTACCTGGTGGCCCGGGACGTGTTCGAGATGCCGAAGTTCTGGCGGTCGGTGGAGGGCCTGTCGCGGCAGGTCGACCAGTCCACGCAGGTCGCGATGCTGCTGGAGGCGCGGAAGCTGACCGAGCGCGGCGCCCGCTGGCTGCTGCACAACCGGCGGCCCCCGTTCGACATCCGGGAGACGGTCGACTTCTTCGCCGGCGGCGCCGCGACGCTCAGCGCGCAGCTGCCCAAGCTGCTCGCCGGGCAGGACCTCGCGGCGTTCGAGCAGCGCCGCGACGGGTTCGCCGAGCGGGGCGTCCCCGGCGAGCTGGCGGAGCAGTGCGCGATGCTCGTCGCCGCCTACAGCACGTTCGACCTGGTGGGGATCGCGCACGAGACGGGACGCCCGGTCGAGGAGGTCGCGGAGGTGTACTTCGACCTCGCCGAGCGGCTCCAGCTGTCCCGGCTGCGGGAGCGGATCATCGCGCTGCCCCGCGACGACCGGTGGCGCTCGATGGCGCGGTCGGCTTTGCGCGACGACCTGTACACGGCGCACTCGGCCCTCACCCGGGACGTCCTGGTGACGAGCGAGCCCGGCGGGCGGCCGGAGGAGCGGCTGGTGCACTGGGCGGAGAAGAACAAGACGGCGGTGGACCGCGCCCAGCAGATGCTCGGCGAGATCTGGGAGAGCGACAGTTTCGACCTCGCGACGCTGTCGGTGGCGCTGCGGTCGGTCCGCACGCTCGTCACCAGCAGTTCCCTGCCGCCCGCCGAGGCGTGACCGCCCCGGCCGAGCGGGCGCCGTGACGCGCCGTCCCGTCCCCCGTACCGGGGACGGGACGGCGCGCGCGGCACAATCGAAGGACCCGCCGGGTGCCGGACCGCTCCCGCTGCAGCGGTCGGGAAGAGCGGGACGGCCCGGCACCCGACGGAGTACGGTGGCCGCGCGCGGTTCGGCGCCGTGCGCGGCGGGACGGCCCCCGCGTTCGGGGGCCCGTGGCTTCAGGCTCCCTTGGCGGCGACGGCCTTGCGGTAGACGCCGGCGACCATGGCGCGGCCGTCCGGCGGAACGACGGCGAGGTACTGCGTGAGCACCGTCGTCTTCAGGCGTGTCCTGACCGACCTGGCCGGGGCGAGCCCGACGAGATCACCGCTTACCGCCAGGCTGCCCCGTTTTGCGGCGGAGTATGCCTCCCGCTGCTTCATCGCGTACCAGACGAGCGCGCCGCCGTCCTTCGTGCGCAGCGCGTGCACCCGGTAGGGCGCCGGCGCGAACGTCGACGACAGCCGGACGCCCTGCCCGGCGAGCGACTTCGTGACCTGCTGCAGCGCCTGGTACGCGCGGCCGGTGGCGGGCCCGTCCGCGAACGCCGCGGCGCCGGACGCGTCCGGGCCGCTCGTCATCAGCGCCGCGTGCGCCTTCGGGAGCCCCGCGGGCGTCACCGCCAGCCCGTCCGCCTCCGGCGCGACCGGTTCGGCGAACCCCTGCTCGTCCAGCTCGACCCGCTCCAGCGCGCCGTCACCGGGGGCCGGGTCGGCGGCCAGCAGCCACGGCCCGCCCGCCTTCTCCTGCGTGAACAGCATCGCGTGCGGCCGCGCGCCCTGCCCCCCGCCGCCTCCGGCGCCGACCGCGAACCAGCGCGGGTGGCCCTGGAGCCGCGGGATGAAGAAGGTGGTCTTCGCGAAGCCGAGCTTCGGCGGCCGCTGGCGGAGCGCCCGGTACTTCCGGAACATCGCCGCGTCCATGGACAGCTGCGGGTCGGTCTCGATCGCGGTCAGCGCCCGGGCGTTCAGCCTCTGCCCGGCCCGGTCGGCGCCGGCGGTGTAGGACTTCAGCACCCGCTCCGCCTCCGCCCGGCTCAGCGCGGGCGGCGCGTCCGACCCGGCGGACCCGCCGGACGGGCCCCCGCCGCAACCCGCGGCGGCGCCGCCGAGCAGGCAGGGCACCGCCAGCGCGGCCGCGACCGGACGCGAGCGCGCGTGCGGACGTGCGGGTGTGCGTGCGGCCATGCGGTCCCCCGGGTGGAATCGGCGAGCTGAGTCCACCCGGAATCATCGCAGAGTGACCACCTGATCACTCCGCGAACGCGAGAAAAAGATCAGGCTTCGGCTTCCTGCTGCCGCATCCAGCGGATCTCCGCCTCGATGAACTCGTCGATGTCGCCGTCCAGGACGGACGACGGGTTGCCCGCCTCGACGCCCGTGCGGAGGTCCTTGACGATCTGGTACGGGTGCAGGACGTAGTTGCGGATCTGCGTGCCCCAGCTGCTCGTGCCCTCGCCGCGCAGGGCGGACATCTTCTCCGCCTCCTCCTGCCGCTTGCGCTCCAGCAGCTTCGCCTGCAGGACGTTCATCGCCGTCGCCCGGTTCTGCAGCTGGCTCCGCTCGTTCTGGCAGGACACCACGATGCCCGTCGGGAGGTGCGTGATCCGGACCGCGGAGTCGGTCGTGTTGACGCCCTGCCCGCCCGGACCGGACGACCGGTACACGTCGATCCGCAGGTCGTTCTCGTCGATCTCGACGTGGTCGCTCTGCTCCACGACCGGGACGACGTCGAGCCCGGCGAACGACGTCTGCCGGCGGCCCTGGTTGTCGAACGGGGAGATGCGGACGAGCCGGTGCGTGCCGTGCTCGCCGCGCAGCGTCCCGTACGCGTAGGGCGCCTTGACCGTGAACGTCGTCGACTTGATCCCGGCCTCTTCGGCGTAGGACGTCTCGTAGACCTCGGTCGGGTAGCCGTGCCGCTCGGCCCACCGCAGGTACATGCGCTGGAGCTGCTCCGCCCAGTCGGCCGCGTCGACGCCGCCGGCCTGCGCGTTGATCGTGACGAGCGCCTCGCGGGCGTCGTACTCGCCCGACATGAGCGTCCGGACCTCGAGCTGCTGGACGGCCTTCCCCAGCTCCTCCAGCTCCCCGTCGGCCTCCGCGCGCGTGTCGGCGTCGTCCATCTCGGCGGCCATCTCGTACAGGGTCGCGGCGTCGTCGAGACGCTGCCGCAGGCCCTCCACCTTGCCCAGCTCGCTCTCCAGGTACGACAGGCGGCGGGTCACCGACTGGGCGCGCTCCTGGTCGTTCCACAGGTCGGGGTCGGCGGACTGCTCGCGCAGCTCAGCGATGTCGCGTCGCATGCCGTCGAGGTCCAGCACCTGCTCGATGCCGGACAGGGTCGCGCCGAGCTCCTTGAGTCGCTCTTCCGGTTCCATGCCTGCCACGCTTCCGAGCTTATCGCCGTCCCGGCAGTGCCGGGGGCGCCCGCCCCATACCCTGGGTGGCAGAATCGGCGAACGGGAAATCCTGCCGGACGCCCTGAGCGTCAGGGCGGACATCGGGTCCGGGGGACGGAGTCTTGCACACGATCGCGCGCGCGCTGGCGGCCGTCATGCTGCTGGTGCCGGTGGCCGCCGCGGGCTGCGCTCAGCAGAGCGCGCCGGAGGTGCGGCCGACCGCGGCCATGCCCACGCCCTCGCCGCCCGAACCGGTCGACCTCACCCCGCAGGTCGCGAAGGACACCTTCCGTACCTATGTCATCAACGAGGACGTGGCGCGCGCCGCGGGCGACGAGCGGCTCGCGCTGACCTGGACGTCCGACGGGCAGTCCCAGCTCACCGCCGCCGAGTTCCGCAAGGCCGCCTACGACGGCGACCCGGTGCGCCGCTTCCACTACGGCAAGCCCGAACTGTACGTCCCGAAGCTGCGCGGGGGCGGCTACCCGCAGTGGTTCGTGGCGTCCGTGGACCGCTCGGTCGCGGGCGAGTCCGGCAGCCGGCGCCGCGTGCTGATGTCGTTCATCCTGCGGGGGGCCGACCGCCGCTGGTCGCTGACGAACGTCGTCGTCCTCGACCGGGACGCCGACGTCCCCGCGGTCGCGGTCGACGACGACGGCTACGCGGAGGCGCTGCGCAGCGACGACACGTCCGTCCTGATCCGGCCGCAGGAGATGGGCGGCATCCACGCGACGATGGCGGCCGAGGGCGACGGCAGCGTCGCCGCCAAGGTCATGGAGGCCGGCTCGCGCACGAGCGGCTACTACGAGCGCGCCGAGAAGGCGAAGGAGAGCGCCGAGGAGGACGACCTGACGATGACGGTCGTCCCGACGGCGACGTCGTTCCCCTACTTCGGGCTGCGCACCGAGGACGGCGGCGGGCTGATCATCTACTCGCTGTTCCGCAACGTGTCGCTCATCTCCGAGGCCGCCGCCGACGATCCGGAGGCGCCCCGCCCCGAGATCCCGGCCGAGGCGGAGCACCTGCTCGACGGGACCGTCGAGGGGAACAGGGTCGACACGGCGTCGACGCTGCACTTCGCCGCCTACGACCCGCCCCGCGAGGACGGCGGGGACGAGGGGGACGGCGGGAGCGGGGACGGCGCTTCGGGTGAGCCGTCGCCGAGCGCGAGCCCGAGCGGGAGCGCGGGGCCGAGCGGCGACCGTCCGTCCGGGGAGAAGGACGGGGACGGGGAGAAGGACGGCGACCGCGGGTCCGCGGCGGCCAGGGCGCGGGTCATCGCCGACAGCGGGGCCGTCACCCGCGCGAACACCCCGCCGCTGAAGAAGAACTGATGCCGTTCGTCCTGGTTCGTCCAGATTTGCGGACGGTCAGGGTTCCCGAACGCCGAGTTGGTGAGAAGGCTCTCAGAGCCCTCAGTACACGCGCTGTAGCACGAGCGCCACGAACAGCAGCGCGACCAGCACGGCGAGGACGAGGGTCGGAGGCAGCGACGGCCCGTGCCGGTGCATCTGGGAACGGGCGATCCTGCAGGTCGGGCAGCGTCCCTCGACGACCGGGTTCGAGCAGCGGGCGCAGATCAGATCTTCGCAGCTCATGGTGTGGCCCCCATCTCCGTGCTCGGCACGCGGGTCCGTGCGGATGCGTCGATCACCGACTTATTAGGCATCTTTCCCATCATCCAGCCTAGCCGGACTGTATGGTCGGTCCGGCAAGTCCGGAATCTTGAACGGTACGAACCACCCGGGGGCGACCCCGGAGCCCGCACAGTGCGGGCCCGGTCATTCCCACCGCGTCATCACCACCACGTCGAGTGGGACGAGGTAGTTGACTGTCCCCTCTACACTGCTCGCAGGCTCCACGGCCCGTCCGGCCGCAGAGCCGGGCGGCGCAGGCCGAACGCGGCGGACCACGTCCGCCGCCGCAGGTCGGGCCGCTCCCCAACCCCTAGACTGAACCGCCGTGATGCAGCCGTGATCAATTTCGACAACGTCACCAAGGTCTATCGGAGCCAGAACCGGCCCGCCCTCCAGCACGTGAACGTCGCCATCGACAAGGGCGAGTTCCTGTTCCTGGTCGGCCCGTCCGGCTCCGGTAAGTCGACCTTCCTGCGACTCATCCTCAAGGAGGAGCGTCCTTCCCAGGGTCACGTGCACGTGGCGGGCAAGGACCTCAACAGACTGAGCAACTGGAAGGTGCCGCACCTGCGCCGCCGCATCGGCTGCGTCTTCCAGGACTTCCGGTTGCTCCCCAACAAGAACGTCTTCGAGAACGTCGCGTTCGCCCTCGAAGTGATCGGCAAGCCGCGGCGCTTCATCGGCAAGGTCGTGCCCGAGGTCATCGACCTGGTCGGCCTCGAGGGCAAGGCCCACCGGATGCCGCACGAGCTGTCCGGCGGCGAGCAGCAGCGCGTCGCCATCGCGCGCGCGTTCGTCAACCGGCCGATGATCCTGCTGGCGGACGAGCCGACGGGCAACATCGACCCGGCCACCTCCATCGGAATCATGAAGGTGCTGGACCGCATCAACCGGACCGGCACCACCGTCGTCATGGCCACCCACGACGCCGCGATCGTCGACGCCTTCCGCAAGCGCGTCGTCGAGCTCGAGGACGGACGGGTCGTCCGCGACCAGTCCCGCGGCGTCTACGGCCAGGCTTACTGAGGACCGGCCCGGCCCACTGACGGCTCCCATCCGAACCACCCGTTCCCGCCACCGCGAAGACAGCCGGGACGACGACAGGCGACCAAGGACAGCGAGGCATGCGCGTACAGTTCGTTCTCCAGGAGATCTGGATCGGTCTCCGCCGGAACCTGACGATGACGATCTCCCTCATCATCACGGTCGCCATCGCCATGGCGCTCTTCGGCACCGGCCTGCTCATCCGCGCCGAGGTCTCCGCCTCCAAGAGCTACTGGCAGGACAAGATCGAAGTTTCGATCTTCCTGTGCGCGAAGACCAGCTCGAACCCCGCCTGCCAGGGGCAGGACGTCACCGAGGACCAGCGCAAGCAGCTCGAGCAGCAGCTCAAGGGCATGTCCGAGGTCTCGGAGGTCACCTACGAGAGCCGGCAGGAGGCGTACCAGCGCTTCAAGGAGCGCTACGCGGGCTCGCCCGGCTTCGTGGAGAGCACCCGTGAGGGCGACATCCCCGACTCCTTCCGCGTCAAGCTCAAGAACGCCGAAGAGTACAAGTCCGTCGCCGAAGCCGTGCAGAGCCGCCCCGGCGTGGACACGGTGATCAACGAGCAGGAGATCCTCGACCGGTTCTTCGGCATCCTGAACGCGCTGCAGTGGGGCGCCCTGGTGATCGCGCTGATCCAGGTCGTCGCCTCGGTGCTGCTGGTCGGCAACACCGTCCGGCTGTCGGCGTTCAACCGGCGCAGGGAGACCGGCATCATGCGGCTCGTCGGCGCCTCCAACACCTATATCCAGCTGCCCTTCATCCTGGAGGGCGCCATCGCCGGCCTGATCGGCGGCCTGTTCGCCTCGATCCTGCTCGTGATGAGCAAGTTCCTGCTGCTCGACCGGCTCGCCGACGACATCCAGCTCATCAGCACGCTCGGCTGGGGCACCGTCCTCTCGGTCATCGTGGTGTCGATCTGCTTCGGCGTCCTGCTCTGCGCGATCGCCTCCTTCCTGACCCTGCGGCGGTACCTGCGGATCTGAGCGGAACGCCGGGCCCGCACCGGCCCCGACTCTAGACTTGCGGCATGTTCCCGTCCGGTCGCCTGCTCCGCGGTGCCGTCATGGCGTCCGCCGTCCTCGGCGCGTACGGTCTCGGCGCGGTCAGCGGACCGGGCCCCGACCGGCACGCCGCCGTCGCCGACGGGTCCGTCCTGGACGAGGCCGCCGCCAAGATCGGCGGCAGTGCGGCGCACCCCGTCGGACGCGCCGAACTCGACCGGCACGCGATCGAAGGCATGCTCCGCGGGCTCGGCGACACGTGGGCCCGCTACTACCCGGCCCGCCGGTACGACGACGTCGAGGGCCGCCTCAACGGGCACTACAGCGGCGTCGGGCTGTGGCTCGGCGCCGCCGACGGCGACGCGCGGGTCCGCGTCGCGAGCGTCCAGCCCGGGAGCGCGGCCGCGCGCGCCGGGGTCCGCGCCGGCGACGTCGTCACCGCCGTGGATGGCGCCGCCACCGCCGGCTGGGACCTCGCCCGCACCGCCGCCGCGCTGCGCGGGCCCGCGGGCGACGCCGTCGACCTCACCGTGGCCCGCGGCTCCCGCGCCCGCACGTTCCGGCTCGTCCGGACGTCCGTCGGCAAGGGCGACGTCACCGTGACCGACGGGCCCGGCGGCGTCCGGACGATCCGCGTCGGCGCGTTCACCCGCGGCACCGGCGACCGCGTCCGCGCCGCCGTCGAGCCCGCGCCGGACGCCGGGTTCGTCCTCGACCTGCGCGGGAACCCGGGCGGGCTGCTGGAGGAGTCCGTCGGGGCGGCGTCGGCGTTCCTCGCGGGCGGCCCGGTCGTCACCTACGAGCGGCGCGGCGAACCGCCCCGCCGCTACACCGCCGACCGCCCCGGGGACGCGGAGTCGCCGCTGGTCGTGCTCGTCGACGCCGGGACGGCGAGCGCCGCGGAGATCGTCGCCGGGTCCCTGCGCGACCGCGACCGCGCGGTCCTCGTAGGATCACGTACATACGGCAAGGGGTCGGTGCAGGAGCCGATCGGGCTCTCCGACGGTTCGACGATCGAGCTGACCGTCGGTCGCTACCGCACCCCGAGCGGCCGTAACCTCGACGGTGTCGGGATCGAACCCGACGTGGCGGTCTCCGCCGACCGCCCTCCCGAAGCGGCCGAGCAGCGCGCCCGGACGGTGCTGCGCGGCCTGGACGCGACGCTGCCGGACAAGGACCGAGGCTGATCACGTGTCACGCGACACAGGGCGAAAGCTCATCGCCCAGAACAAGCGGGCCCGCTACGACTACCACATCGACGACACCTGGGAGGCGGGCATGGTGCTGATGGGCACCGAGGTCAAAGCCCTCCGTGCGGGCCGCGCCTCCCTCGTCGACGGCTTCGCCCAGGTCAGGGACGGGGAGGTGTGGCTGGAGAACGTCCACATCCCCGAGTACACGCAGGGCACCTGGACGAACCACGCCCCGCGCCGCCGCCGGAAGCTGCTGCTGAACCGGCGCGAGATCCAGAAGATCATCGACAAGACGTCGGACCCCGGCTGGACCCTCGTCCCGCTCTCGCTCTACTTCAAGGACGGCAAGGCCAAGGTCGAGATCGGCCTGGGCCGTGGTAAGAAGTCCTACGACAAGCGGCAGGCCATCGCCAAACGGGAGGCCCAGCGGGAGATGCAGCGTGCTCAGGCGGCCCGGTTCAGGAGACGGTGAAGGGTGTCCAAGACCAACCGAGACCGGACGCGCAGCGTCCGGCGCCGAGCCATCTCGCTGGCCGCGTGCGGCGCCCTCGTCGCGTCCCTGACCACCGGCTGCTTCGCCGAGCGGTCGGCGATGCCGGCCGTCCGCGACTTCCTGATCGCCTGGTCGGTCGGCAACTACGAGGCCGCCGCCGGCAACACCGTGGGCGCCGATGAGAAGCAGGTCGCGGACGCCCTCAGCAAGGTGAGCGCCCAGCTCGACGCGGCGTCCCTGCGGCTGTCGATCGGCGTCCTCGGCGCCGACCCCGACGCCGCCGCGATCGTCAAGGAGGGCGACACCGCGCAGGCGTCCTTCTCCGTGAAGATCGACCTCGGCGAGAACGGGCGGCCCTGGGAGTACAAGGGCCACATGAACCTCAAGCGGGTCGGCGGCCACTGGAAGGTCGTCTGGAGCCCGTCCATCATCAACCCGAAGCTCCAGCCGGGGCAGCGGCTCGCGGTGGTCAGCGAGGAGCCCGAGCGCGCGCTGATCACCGACACCAACGGCAAGTCGATGCTGAACCCCGCCCGGGCCTACCAGGTCGGGGTCACCCCCGGCAAGCTGCAGGACCCGAAGAAGACCCTCGACGCCCTCGCGAAGGCGACCGAGATGGACGGCGGCCGCCGGCTCGACGCCGAACGCCTCCACGGCCGCGTCCTGTCCGCGCCGCCGCAGGAGTTCCTGCCGCTGATGACCCTGCAGGCCGCGACCCACGCCCGGCTGATCCAGCGGCTCCACGGCAACATCCCCGGCCTGGAGTTCCGCGACATCGTCGCACCGATCGCGCCGAAGGCCGCCCCGGAGCTGATCGGGACGCTCGGCCCCGCGACGTCCGACCGGCTGCAGGAGGTCGGCGCCCCCTACCAGCCGGGCGACACGATCGGCGTCAGCGGCGTCCAGCTGCTCATGCAGCGCAACCTCGCCGGCACCCCGACCGTCAGCGTCGTCGCGCAGGACCCGAACGGGCAGCGCACCGCGACGCTGAAGAGCTGGCCGGGCGAGCAGCCGAAGGAGGTCCAGACGACGCTCGACCCGGGCGTCCAGGTCGCCGCCGACCAGGCCCTGAACGGCCTGCCGTTCCCGGCGTCCCTCGTGGCCGTCCGGCCCGCCACCGGCGAGGTGCTCGCGGTCTCCAACCACGGCACGAAGGGCGAGAACCGCGCGTTCGAGGGCCACTACCCGCCCGGCATGACGTTCCAGATCGTCTCCGCCCAGGCGCTGTTCACCCACGGCGGCCTCACCCCGGCCACCGAGACGTCCTGCCCCGGCACGACCGCCGTCGGCGGCAAGAACTTCACCACGAAGGCGTACGAGGACAGCAAGTTCACCAACCACCTCGCGCTGTCCTGCAAGACCGCCCTCGCCCAGCAGAGCGGCAAGATCGACGGCAAGACCCTCCTCGCCGAGGCGGCCCGCTTCGGCATCGGCCAGGACTGGGGCCTGCAGGTCCCCGCGTTCACCGGCGCGGTGTCGTCCCCCGACAACGAGGGCGAGAAGGCCGCGACGATGGTCGGCGAGGGCGGCGTCGAGGTCAGCCCCCTGGCGATGGCCCTCGTCGCCGCCGCCGCGCAGGCCGGCACCTGGCGTCCCCCGTACGTCTTCAAGGGCAACGACGTCCCGAACGCCGAGCAGCGCGCGCCCGCCCAGAACCTCCCGTCGGAGTCGATCGCGAACCTCAAGGAGGTCCTGGACAACTCCGCCCGGAACGGCACCGCCAAGGCCGCCCACGTCGACAGCGAGGTCGCCGGAGTCACCTCCTTCACCACCTACAACGAGGGCGGCAACTCCAAGAACGTCTCGTGGTTCGTCGGCTCCAAGGGCGACCTCGCCGTCGCCATCGCCATCGAGGGCCAGATGGACGCCGCCCAGGTCGCCGGAGCCTTCTTCGGCTGATTTTGGAACCTGTTTACGTCCGGACCGCAACCAACGCCCGCCCCCCGAGCGTCTTCCCCTATGACTGAGAAACCGCTTGGGGGGTTGCGGACTCAGTCGCCGTGATGAGACCAGAGCCTCGTCTCGGGGGAGGCTCTGCCGTCCGGACCGGCCCGACCCTGCCGGTCGAACCCGGGCGGGCGCCACGCGCCCGCCCGGGTTTCACGCGTCCGCCGGGAATCACGTTGCCCGCCCACGCGTTATCCTAGTAACGTCAACTGCGCGGCCCCCGGGCCGCTTTGACAACTCAACATGGGGGTGACCGGCTTCGACTTCGGTCGATCGAGCCAGGAGAAGCGGGTCGAGGGTTGCTGTCGTGACCTCGTTAATCCTGTGACAGCAAACCAATAACTGCCAACAAGAAGCAGTCCGAGTTCGCCCTCGCCGCCTGAGCGAGGAGCGAACTCTGTCAGCCCGGGTGAGTCTCCGCCCCGGGACCTGACATCATCAGGAGACTCCACCTTGCAGCCCGGTCGCGGGGTTGCAAGGGAAATCGAACAGCGACTGGGCCCGTCGGCGACTAGCCTGCGTGAGCGCCGGGGCCGAGAAACCGCCTAGCAGGCTGCACCCGGAGAAGCCCTGACTCATCATCGAAGGACGCGGGTTCGATTCCCGCCACCTCCACCAGAGATCGCAGATGCGGCCCGACCGAACCCGGTCGGGCCGTTCTGCTTTGCCGCGAGGGCCGAGGGCCGCCCGGATCGGCCGCGCGCCCGGCATGCGCCAGGCTGTGCACATCTCGGCGCGGCGCCGTGTGCTCGCGCGTAGCAGTTCGTCGAAGCAGCCGTGGATGCTGCCGATGATGGTGCGCCGTACCCGGGCGAGGTCAGGCAAGCCCCCAGTCCGGCGTGCGAAGCGATGATTCGAGGCGCGGTCAGGGGCGGTGCGGCCGGTCGTCGTGGTGCTTCTTGCGGTCGGAGTCGGGCCAGAAGTACGGCAGGTCGGGGGGTACGTGGGGGAAGTGCGGCCGGTAGAAGTCGGGGTCCTTGCGGATCAGCGCGGACCGGTGGCTGATGTGCAGTTTCGGGTCGCCGAGCCAGGGCGGTAGCGCCCCGGCTTCGGCGAGGGCTTCCTGGCCGCGCGGACGCTCGATGCCCGTGGCGTCCGCCAGGTCGGACGTCAGCGAGGCGGCGCACGTGTCCCGGTGGCCGAGCGAGCACCAGTGCCGGCAGATCTCCAGGCCGTAGCGGACCAGCGCCTCCTCGTACCCCGTCCACATCCGGACGGCCGGGTGGTTGCGCCACCCGTACCCCGGCACCGTCAGCCCGCGCAGCACCTGCAGCGCCTCGACGCGCTGCTTCCCGAGCCTCCGCGGGTCGAGGATGGCGGCCGTGGCGGCGAAGTCCGCGTACGGGAGAAAGGTCTGCAATGCTCCACCTCCCGCTGTCCGCCCGATGCGCCCGCCGCACTCCCGTTCCTTACCTGTCGCGCCCCACCTACTCCGGTCGCGGGCCGTGGAAGTCGTCCGCGTGGTCGTCGTTCGGACGGACGCGCTGAACGACGCCATCTGCGTGGTCGCCGACGTATTCGCGTCGCTCTGTGCAGATCCCTTTCAGCGGGTGCACGTTTGCCGAGAACCGTTTTTTCGGGACGTGCGCCCATAAGGTGGGCGCGTGGCCGATCCTGATGGCGTGCGGTTGGGGCGGATCGCCGACAAGCTGGCGGCGGCGCGGGCCGAACCGCCGGCGGTCTTCGGTGCGGAAGACCATCGGTTCGAGCTCGGGCCGCCGTTGCCGGAGGCCGCGGTGGCCGAGTACGAAGAACGGCACGAGGTGGCCCTTCCCCCGGAGTACCGGCTGTTCATCACCGAACTGGGCGCCGAGGGCGCCGGTCCGGGGTACCGGTTCTGCCGACTGGACGTCGCGTGCTGCGCGAAAGGACCGTCCGGGCACCTGGCGCGACCCAGCCCGTACCTCCCGGGACCGCGCTACTACGGCGACTGGGAGGAGCGGTACGAGGATCCGCCGGGCCCGGACCGGAACTTCCTGCGCGGCACCGTGCTCGTCTCGACGCACGGCTGCTCTCTCGTTACCCGTCTGGTCGTGGCCGGGCCGGCGCGAGGACGGCTGGTCAACCTCGACGACGAGGGGCCGGTCGGCCCGTACGTCGTCGAGGACGCCGACTTCCTCGCGTGGTATGAGCGGTGGCTGGACGAGGCCGTCGCCGGTCGCCACGGCGGCTGGTTCTGGGAGGGGCTCCCGCTGGACGAGCGCGGACTGCTCGGGGTGCTCGCCGACGACCCGTCCCCGGAGCGGCGCGCCCGTGCCGGGGAGACGCTGCCGGCCTTGCCGGTGCTCGATTATCACGTGTGGGATGCGCTGCTGGCCGCCGTGACCGCCGACCCGGACCCCGGCGTGCGGGCGGACCTCTGGGACCTGCTGAAGTGGCAGCGGCACAGGCACCCGCGCAGCCTCCCCGACGCCGACGCGGTCGCGGACGATATCGAGGAGCACGCCCGGTCGTGCACCCCGCGGGCCCTCGGCGCGCTCAGCGCGCTCCGAAGGGTCACCTTCGCCGACGTCCTGTCGGAGCTGGCGTCGGACGACCTCGAACGCCGCAGGCTCGCGGCCTACCAACTGACGTCGTTCGTGGGCGTCGACCGGGACGAGCCTCCGCGGCGCCTGCTCGCCGAAACGGTCGCCGGGCTCCTGGAGGATGCGGATCCGCTGCTCCGCTCGCACGGCGTCGCAGCCGTGGGACGGTTCGAACTCCTCGATCTCCACTCGCGACTGCGCGAGCTGCAGGAGACCGAGGCCGACGGGTGGGTTCGGCACCGTCTCGCATGGAACCTCGGCGAACACTCGGCCCGCGTCTGGCCGCCCGTCCCCGTGCCGGACTTCGGCGACACGGCTGCCGGGTACAGCGACGACCCTCCGTTCTGAGGGAAGCC
Organism: Actinomadura sp. WAC 06369; assembly: GCF_003947565.1. NCBI lineage: Bacteria > Bacillati > Actinomycetota > Actinomycetes > Streptosporangiales > Thermomonosporaceae > Actinomadura > Actinomadura sp. WAC 06369. The sequence goes on from NZ_QHJN01000116.1 coordinate 25,000, forward strand.
GCAAAGAGAAAACTCATCGTGTCGCAAGGACCTTTTCAGTGGCGCCGCGAACACTGGTGGTTGTACTGAGGCCGTTGCGCTGTGGAGGGTTCGTGGACGAGTTCGAGGGGCGGCCGCTCGTGCGGCCGGGGGAGGACGTCGTCGATCAGGGGCTCGGGTTCGATCTCGGCACCCTGGTCGGTCGGCGGCGGGCGCTGGGCCTGCTGGGGCTCGGGGCCGCGGGGCTGGGCCTGGC
>NZ_QHJN01000117.1:0-25183 GCF_003947565.1 Actinomadura sp. WAC 06369
TGCTTCACCGGCTCGCTGGTGTGCGCGACGTGCGGCATCTGGCAGCCCGAGTGGAGCAAGTACCACGGGAAGCGGTTCGACGACCGGTTCTGGGTGACCCGCCACTGCGACGACGGCAACACCTGCGGCGACGTCTGCGCCGACTGCCGGTGCTGCAAGTGCGACTGCTGCTGCCCCTGCGACTGAGCCGGCCCCGGCGAGTGGGCGGCCGGGGCGGCGAGCGGGGCCAGTAAGGGCAGCGGCGGACCGTAAGTAGGGTAGACGGAGCCCTGTCGCTCTCCTGGAGATCCCGGCACCCCATGAAGCTCCGCAATCCCCGCACGCCCCGGCGCCGCCGCACGGCGGCGGCCCGGATCGGCCTGGTCGCGGCCGTCGCCGCCGCCCTCGGCGTCCTCGCCGCCGGTCCCGCCCTCGCCCACACCCGCCCGGTGGACGGCACCCCCGGCGGGGGCGCGTCGGCGGCCGCCGCCACCGCGGCCACGACCATCGGAGGCGGGGCCGGGGCCGGGGCCGCCGCCACCCGGAGCATGGGCCCGCCCGAGGCGGCCGTGCCGGCGCGGGCGGAGCCCGCCGCCGCGGAGAAGGACTCCGGATCGTCCGGCGTGGTCGTCGCGGTGATCATCGGTGTCGGCGTGCTGATCGGCGTCGGCATCGGCCTCGCGATCGTGTCCCGCGCGGCGCGCGGGCACACCCGCGGGCAGGGGAAGGGCGGCCCGCGATGAGCGCCGGGGAGGACGCGCGCGGCGGCGTGCCCGCGCTGGTGCGGACCGCCGCGATCGCCGTCGCCGCGGGCCTGGGCGTGCTCGCCGTCGCGCTGGTCGCGGGCGGCGCCGCCGCCGAGCAGATCATCCCGGGGATCGCGACCGCCGGGACCCTCACCCGGTGGGGCCTGCCGGTCTCCCGCACCGCCATGGACGTCGCGTCCGCGCTCACGATCGGGACGCTGCTGGCGGCGGCCGTCCTGCTGCCGCTGGAGACCCGGCGGGGCAAGGCGGCGGGCGCGGGCACCGGCACGCTGTCGAAGGACGCGATCGGCTACCTGCGGGCCGCGTCGTGGCTCGCCGCCGGGTGGGCCGCCGCCGCGGCCGCCACGCTGGTGTTCACCGTCTCGGACGTGCTGGGGCAGCCGGTCGGGCAGGTGATCACCGGCAGCGAGCTGAGCAGCTACGTCGGGTCGCTGGAGCAGGGCACCGCGCTGATGATCGTGGTGCTGCTGGCGGTCGTCGTCGCGCTGCTCGCCCGCACCACCGCCACGCCCGCCGCCGCGATCGGGCTGCTCGCCATGGCCGCCGTCGCGCTCCTGCCCGCGCCGCTCACCGGGCACTCGGCGTCCTCCGCCAACCACGCGATCGCGGTGACCGGCGTCGCGCTGCACGTCGCGGCCGTCGCGCCGTGGGTCGGCGGCCTCGGCGTCCTCGTCGCGCACGCCCTGCTGCGCCGGGAGCGGCTGCCGGTCATGGCCGAGCGGTTCAGCCGGATGGCGCTGTGGTGCTACATCGTCGTCGGCGCCAGCGGGATGATGAACGTCGTCGCGCGGATGCCCGACCCCGCCGAGCTGGTGACGACGAACTACGGCCGGCTCGCCCTCGCCAAGATCGTCGCGTTCGCCGCGCTGGGCTGGTTCGGCTGGTGGCACCGGGAGCGGACGGTGCCCGCGCTGCAGGAGCGCGGCCCGCGCGCCGCGCGGGCCCGGGCGTTCGCGCGGCTCGCCGGCGTCGAGGCCGCCGTCATGGCGGGCACGATGGGCCTCGCCGTCGCGCTGGCGAGCACCGCGCCGCCCGCGCCGACCGGCACCGAGAGCGCCGTCCGGACCCTGCTCGGCTACGAGATGCCGCCGCCGATCACCGCGGGGCGCCTCGCGACGCTGTGGTGGTTCGACCTGTTCTTCGCCGCGCTGGCCGCGGTGCTCGCCGGCGTGTACCTCGCGGGCGTGGTGCGGCTGCGCCGCCGCGGCGACTCCTGGCCGCTGTGGCGGACGGTCTTCTGGCTGGTCGGCGTGCTGTCGATCGTGCTCGCCACCCAGACGGGCGTCGCCCGGTACGCGTCGATCCTGTTCAGCGTGCACATGGCGCAGCACATGACGCTGAACATGCTCACCCCGATCTTCCTGGTCGTGGGGGCGCCGATCACGCTGGCGCTGCGCGCGCTGAAGCCCGCGCGGATCCGCGGCGACCGGGGCCCGCGCGAGTGGCTGACCGCGCTGCTGCACAGCCGGTACTCGGCGTTCATCGCGCACCCGGCCACCGCGACGATCATCTTCGTGGCGAGCACGTTCGCGCTGTACTTCACGCCGCTGTTCCAGTCGCTGATGCAGAACCACCTCGGCCACATCGGGATGACCGTCCACTTCCTCCTCGCCGGGTTCCTGTTCTTCTGGGTGCTGCTCGGCGTGGACCCGGCGCCCAAGCGGCTGCCCTACCCGGGACGGCTGCTGCTGCTGTTCGTCACGATGCCGTTCCACGCGTTCTTCGGCATCGCCCTGATGAACCTGGGCAAGCCGATCGCCGAGGGCTGGTACAACGCGGTGGACCCGCCGTGGGGGACGACCCTGCTGCAGGACCAGCACACCGGCGGGGCGATCGCGTGGGCGTTCGGGGAGATCCCGACGTTCATCGTCCTGATCGTCCTGGCGGTCCAGTGGTACTCCGACGACCAGCGGCAGGCCCGCCGGATGGACCGCAGGGCCGACCGCGCCGCGAAGGCGGGCGCCGCGGCCGGGGTGCCCGCGGAGGACGACGAACTGGCCGCCTACAACGCGCGCCTCGCCAAGCTCGCCGAGCGCGACCGGATCGCGGAGGAGGGCGGCGGCGCCCGGCCCGGCGGCGGCACCTGACCCCGGCCGGGGCCTCCCCCGCGCGGGGGAGGAGCCGCGCACCGGCTTCTGCCAGGATCGACGTGTGATCGGTGTGCTGCGTCCGCTGGTTCGGCGGACCACCTGGCGGCGCTGGTCCCACCTCGTGGTGGGCGGCGCGCTGCTGATGCCGTACTGGTTCCTGTCGGCCTCGCTCACCCCGCTGATCCCGATCGGGAACCCGTACGTCACCTTCGTGCTGGCGCTCGTCGTCCTGCCGACGGCGGCGACGTTCGTCACCGGGCTCGTCCCGACGGTGCGGATGCTGGAGACGTCCCTGGCCCGGGAGCTGCTCGAGGGGCCGGCGAAGGACCTCGAGCCGGGCCCCGCGCGCTCGTGGGAGAGCCGCACCCGCACGGCCGCCTGGTTCGCGCTGCACCTGGCGGTCGGCGTGGTGATCAGCGGGCTGAGCCTGGCCGTGCCGCCGTTCGCCGTCGTGGCCGTCCTCGCGCCCGCCGTGACCTGGGACGAGCAGTTCCTCGCCGCCTGGGGCTGGCGCGGCGACTGGCCGCAGTGGCCGGGCCCGCTGATCGGCCTGGCGTCGATGGCGGTGCTGCTCGCGCTGATCGTCGCGGCGGGCGCGCTGCTGTCGCGGTTCGCGCCGGTGTTCCTCGGCCCGTCGTCCGCCGAGCGGCTCGCCGCGGCGGAGGCCCGCGCGGTCAAGCTGGCCGAGCGGAACCGGCTGGCGCGGGAGCTGCACGACTCGGTCGGGCACGCGCTGAGCGTGGTGACGCTGCAGGCGGGCGCGGCGGGCCGCGTCCTGGACAGCGACCCCGCGTTCGCGCGGGAGGCCCTGTCGGCGATCGAGGAGTCGGCCCGCGCCGCCCTGGAGGACCTCGACCACGTGCTGGGGCTGCTGCGGGAGGACCCGTCCCGGTCGGCGCCGCAGGCGACGCTGAGGGACCTCGGGCGGCTGCTGGAGCAGACGCGGATCGCCGGGGTGACGCTGGACGCGCGGGTCGACCCGGAGATCGAGGCGGTGCCCGCCGCCGTGTCCCGGGAGGCGTACCGGATCGTCCAGGAGGGGCTGACGAACGCGCTGCGGCATGCGGGGAAGGTGCCGGTGCGGCTCCGCCTCGGCGTCGCCGGGGAGCGGCTCGAGATGGAGATGAGCAATCCGCTGGGCGCGGCGGGCGGCGCCGGCGCCGACCACGGCGGCGGCCGCGGCCTCGGCGGCGTCCGCGAGCGCGTCACCGTGCTGCGCGGCGAGATGAGCGCGGGCCCGGACGGCGGACGCTGGTGCTTCCGGGTGTCGCTGCCGCTAAGGTCCGGGACATGACGATCAAGGTGCTGCTGGTCGACGACGAGCGGCTGATCCGGGCCGGGCTCGCCGCCATCATCGAGGCCGAAGAGGACCTGACCGTGGTCGGGGAGGCGTCCGACGGGTCCGAGGTGCCGGGGCAGGTGTCCCGGCTGGGGCCCGACGTCGTCCTGATGGACGTGCGGATGCCGGAGCTCGACGGCATCCAGGCGACCCGGCACCTGCTGTCGGCGATGGCCGAGCCGCCGCGGATCATCGTCGTCACCACGTTCGAGAACGACGAGTACGTCTACGACGCGCTCAAGGCGGGCGCCCACGGGTTCCTGCTCAAGCGGACGCGCCCGGAGGAGATCCTGCAGGCGATCCGGATGGTGGTGCACGGCGACACCCTGCTGTTCCCGGCCGCGATCCGCGCGCTGGCCGCCGAGCACGGCGCGGCCCGCGGCGGCGGGCCGGGCGGCGCGCGCTGGCACGAGCGGCTCACCGAGCGGGAGTCGGACGTCCTGCGGCTGATGGCGAAGGGGCGGTCGAACGCCGAGATCGCGGGGGAGCTGTTCGTGAGCCCGCAGACGGTGAAGACGCACGTCGGGAACGTCCTCGCGAAGCTGCAGGCCCGGGACCGCACGCAGGCGGTCATCTTCGCCTACGAGACGGGGTTCATCTCGCCGGGCTGAGCCGGCGCCTCCACCCGGCACTGTGACGGCGGGCGGTGTAACGGCGGGTGGTGTGACGGCGGGCGGTGTGACGTTCGACGCGCTGCCGGAAACTCAACCGCCCCTTACGCTTGATTTACCCCCGAATCGTTACAAAAGAGTCATCTAGTGCGATGACCGATGATCGGGGGATCATGGACGCTGTCACTCTCGCCGAGCTGCGCAAGCCCCGCGCCTACCCGGCGGTGTCGGTGCTGATGCCGACCCACCGGGCCGCTCCGGGCAACCGGCAGGACCCCATCCGGCTGCGGAACCTGCTGGCCGAGGCGCGCCGCCGGCTGTACGCCGACGACCGCGTCCCGGCCGACGCCGCCGACCACGTCGTGCGCGGCCTCGAACGGGCGGCGGGCGAGGTGGACCTGCGGCACGCCGCGGACGGCCTCGTCCTGTTCGCCGCGCCGGACGGCGAGCACCACGCGTTCGCGATCGACCAGCCGGTCGACGAACGGGTGATCGTGGACAGCGGCTTCGCCACCCGCGACCTCGTCGCCGCCTACACCCGGACGCCGCGTTACTGGCTGCTCACGCTGTCCGACCAGCGCACCCGGCTGTGGGACGGCCGCGGCGACGGGCTGACCGAGCGCACCACGGGCGGTTTCCCGGTCGAGCCGGAGCCGCGCGACGAGGTCGCGTCCGGGCACCGGTCGCGCCGCGCCGCCGGCTCGGGGGACGAGCCGCAGCGGCGGGCGATGCGCGACGTCGCCGCCGCGCTCGACCGCGTGCTCGCCCGCGACGACCGTCCGCTGATCGTCGCCGGCGTCACCCGCCACCAGGCGTTCTTCGACGAGGTCGCCGGGCCGCACGTCCGGGTGGCCGGACGGGTGGACGGCAGCCTCGAAGGCGCCTCGCCGAGCACGCTGATCGAGGCGGCCCGCCCCGCGCTGGCCGCCTACGAGGACCTCCGCGAGGTCGGGGTGCTGGCCGAGCTGGAGGCGGCGCGCGGCATCGACCGGTACGGCGCCGGGCTCTGCGACGTGGTGCGGCTCGTCGAGCAGGGCCGCGGCGAGCACCTCGTGGTCGAGCGCGGCTACTACGCGCCCGCGATCCGCGCCGACGGCGGGCTGGTCCCGGTGGACGGCCGCCCCGGCGTGCTGCACGGCGCCGACGTCGTGGACGACGCGGTCGACCACGTCATCGAGACGACGCTGGAGTACGGCGGCGAGGTGACGTTCGTCTCCGACGGCTTCCTCGTCGACCACGACCGCATCGCGCTGGTCACCCGCTTCTGAGCCCGCCGGGCCCCGCCGGGCCGCCGCCCGTCACCCGCAGGACGGGGCGTGCCAGCTCGTCCACCCGATGCCGTGGGCGCTCCCGGACCCGAGGGGCCGCCAGCCGGGCGGGCGCGTCGGCCACGTGCGCGCGGGGGCCGTCCCGTCCGGCATCGGCACGACGACCGTGCAGACGCCGGGCGCGGGCGGCCGGCCGCGCCGCGCGTCGAAGGAGCCGACGGCCGTCCACCACACGGGATGCCGCAGCCGCACCGTGACCGCCCAGTGCAGGGACCGGTCGGCGGCGACCCCGCCCGCCGCCGGCCCCGGCAGCGGTGGCGCGGGGCGGACGCGCTCGGGCGCGGGCCCGAAGAGGAACACCAGCGCGGCCAGGTTCGTCGCGGCGAGGGCGAGCCCGGCGAGGACGGCCGGACGCCGCAGCCGGGCGAGCACGGCGAGAGCGGCGAGCAGCGCGCCCGCCGCGAGCGACGCCTCCGCGAGGTCCAGCGCGGCGCGGTCCCGGGTGAGGAACATGACCTCGGGGAAGTCGAACCCGATGAACGCGTGGGTGCGCAGCCGCTCGCCCGCGTACCCGCCGACCCACAGCGCCGTCCCGGCGAGGAGGGCGACCGCGCCCGCCGCGGCGCCCGCGGCCCGCCGGGGTCGCGCCCTCAGCAGGGTCGCCGCGCCCACCAGCGCGAACACCGTCGCCGTGCACGCCAGGTAGCGCCCGTACGCGAAGTTGCCCACGCGGTGCTCGTCCGGCAGCGCGGCCGACGCCGCGTACGCGACGCCGCAGACGGCGGCGAGCGCCGCGGCCGCCGTGACCCGGTCCGGCGCCGGCGTCCGGCGCCGGACGAGGACCGCCGCGACCGCCGCCAGCCCGACGCCCGCCAGCCCCCATGTCGAGACGATCGAGTACCAGACCTGCCCGGCCGCGCCCGACAGCGCCCACGCCTGCCCGTCCGGCGTGGTGAGCCGGTCGGCGAGGACGCCCCCGAGGTCGCGCGCGCCGCCCGGGTACAGCGCGTCCCGCAGCAGCGCGTTGCCCGCCGCGCCGAGCGCGTACCCGGCCGCGGCGACGGCGAGCCCGGCCGCCGCCCCGCGCCCGCCGCGCCGCAGGACGAGGAGGGCGGCCAGCGCCGCGAGGTGGACGGCGAGCAGCACCGTCCCGCGCGTGTGGACGGCCGACGCGTACGCCACGGCGAGGCTCGCGAGGACGGCGTCCGGCACGCGGCCGTGCCGGGCGAACCGGTCGAGCGCCAGCAGCCAGCCGAGGACGAGCGCGGGCAGCACCGCGTCCGTCAGCGCGAACGCGCCGAAGAACGCCGAGGCGGGCAGCAGCGCGGCGCCGAACGACACCGGCAGCGCCGCGCCGGGGCCGAGCCCGAGCCGCCGCGCCGCCGCGTACCCGAGCGGGAACAGCGCCGCCCCGGCGACCGCGTTGATCACCATGACGATGGTGTAGACCGTCGTGGGATCGCGCGAGAACCAGTACGCGGGCGCCAGCAGCAGCGGGTAGCCGCCCTGGTAGAAGGTGAACCCGGACAGGTCGCCGCCCGGTCCGCCCGCGAGCCACCGCGCCGCGACGAGGTAGCCGGTCTCGTCCGGGTTCGCGGCGGGCCCGGTGCGCCCGCGCGCGAACCACAGCCGCGCGCTCACCTGCGCGAGGAAGCCGAACACGAGCAGCCAGATCAGGGCGCGCCGGCGTCCGTCCGGGCGCGGGACGGGCGGGGCGGCGGGCCGGGCGTCGGTCAGGAGCGTCATGCCGGCCACGCTTCCGGCGCACTGTCGTGATCTTGTCCGGGAAATGTCCGGATCTTGTGACATGGACCGGGAGGCCCTGCTCGTCGGCCGATAATGACCGGGTGGCGAAGATCCTTCTGGTCGAGGACGACCCGTCCGCCCGCGCCGGGCTGGAGATGGCGCTGACCCGCCAGGGGCACGGCGTGACGGCCCGCGCGACCGGCGAGGACGGCCTCGGCGCGCTGCGCGCCCTGCGCCCCGAGATCGCGATCCTGGACGTGATGCTCCCGGGCATCGACGGCATCGAGGTGTGCCGCCGGATCCGGCGCGACGACACGCTGCCCGTGATCCTGCTGACCGCGCGGGGCGACGACCTCGACGTCGTCCTCGGCCTGGAGGCGGGCGCGGACGACTACGTGATCAAGCCCGTGGAGCCGCGCGTGCTGGACGCCCGCATCCGCGCCGTCCTCCGCCGCGCCGAGCAGAGCGGGCTCGACCGCTCCGTCCACGGCGACCTCGTGATCGACCGCACGTCCCTCCGGGTCACCAAGGCCGGGACGGACCTGCGGCTCACCCCCACCGAGCTGCGGCTGCTGCTGGAACTCGCGCGGCGCCCCGGGCACGCGCTGACCCGCCGCCACCTGCTGGCCGCCGTCTGGGAGCACACCTACCCGGGCGACTCCCGCCTCGTGGACGCCTGCGTCCAGCGCGTCCGCGCCAAGATCGAGGACGACCCCGCCGACCCCCGGCTGATCGAGACCGTCCGCGGGTTCGGCTACCGGTTCGCGGCGCCGTGACCGTCCGCGCGCTCCGGCCGCTCACCGGGCTCCGGGCGCGGCTCGCCGCGGCGTTCCTCGCGGTCGCGCTGCTGGCGTCCGTCCTGGCGTCCGGCATCTCCTACGTCCTGTACCGGCGCATGGTGCTGGACCGCGCGCAGGACGCGGCGCTGGCGGACGTGCGGCGGACGCTCGCGCAGCAGGTGCCGGTCGAGCTGCCGCCCGACGCGGAGCACCTGGTCGGGGAACGGCTCGTCGCCGCGCTGACCGGTGATCCCGGCACGCGGCGGGTCGTCGGTGTCACCGCGACGGGCTCCACCGGATCGGGCGACACCGATGCGGTCGCGGCCTCGGAGGCGGGGGCACCGAACGTCCGCCGGGCCGTGGCCGTCGCCGTGCGGCCCGCCGGCCCGGTCACCGTCCCGGACCCGGGCGTGCTCCACGTGCCCGTCAGCGAGGAGTTCGCGCGGCGCGCCCTGCACGGCACGGTGTACCGGCGGATCGTCCGGGACGGCGACCCCTACCTGCTGGTCGGCGCGCACCCCACCGGCTACCGCACGACGGTGACGGAACCGGAGCGGACGACCCCGCCGATGGTCTTCGTCTCGGTGGACCTCGGCCGGGAGGCCGACGACCTGCGCCTGTTCTCCCGCGCGCTGCTGATCGCCGACGGCGCCGCGCTCGCCGGCGCGCTCGTCCTCGCGCTGCTCGCCACCCGCGGCGTGCTGCGCCCGGTGCGGCGGCTCGGCGCCGCCGCCCGCGCCCTCGGCGCGGGGGACCTGGACACGCGGGTGGACGTGCGGGGCCGCGACGAGCTCGCCGACCTGGCCCGCACGTTCAACGGGACGGCCGAGGCGCTGGAACGCACGGTCACCGAGCTGCGCGCGATGGACGCGGCGTCCCGCCGGTTCGTCGCCGACGTGTCGCACGAGCTGCGCACCCCGCTGACGTCGATGGTCGCGCTGACGGGCATGCTCGCGGAGGACGCCGCCGCCGCGCCCGGCGCCGCGCCCGAGGACGGACGGGCGGCGCGGCTGGTCGCGGCGGAGACCCGGCGGCTCGGGCGGCTCGTCGAGCACCTGATCGAGATCAGCCGGTTCGACGCGGGCGCCGCCGCGCTCGTCCTCGACGACGTCGACGTCGCCGAGGCCGTCGCGGCCGCCCTGGACGCGCGGGGCTGGCGGGACGAGGCCGCCGTGGCCGGGCCGGACGGCCTGTCCGCCCGCCTCGACCCCCGCCGCTTCGACGTCGTCCTGGCGAACCTGGTCGGGAACGCGCTCGCGCACGGCCGCCCGCCGGTCGCCGTCCGGTACGGTCCGCGGGCGCGGGACGGGCGGGCCGGCGTCGAGGTCACCGTCACCGACCACGGCCCGGGCCTCCCCGCCGGACTCGACGACGCGATCTTCGACCGGTTCGTCAAGGCGGACGCCGCCCGCGCCGCCAGCGAGGGCAGCGGTCTCGGCCTGTCGATCGCCAGGGAGAACGCCCGCCTGCACGGCGGAACCCTGGAGGCCCGGAACGGCACGGCCGGGGGAGCGGTGTTCGTCCTGTGGCTGCCGGCCGGACACGACGAGGAGCGTGCGGAGCGACCATGAGACGGATCACCGCGCTCGCGCTCGCCGCGGCCGTCCTCGCCGCCGGCTGCGGCATCCGGCCCACCGGCATCGTCGACGCGGGCGGCAAACCCGCGGCCGACGGCCGGGCCGACGCGATCGCCCTCTACCTGGTGGACCGGAGCGGGAAGCTCGCGGCCGTCACGCGTCCCGGGCTGCCCGGCCTCCCCGATCTGCCCGTCACGCAACTGAGCGTGCGGCCCACGGAGCGCGAGCGTGCGCGCGGCCTGCGCACCGAGGTCGATGTGCCGCTCACCGCCAGGATCGTGAACGGCGTGCTGGTCGTGGAGCCGGGCTCGCGGCGGGCCCTGCGCAACTGGACGCTCCCGGCACTGGCCCAGATCGCGTGCACGGGCGAGGCGATCCCCGGCGTAGGGGAGGTGAAGCTGCGGGACGCGCCGCCGCGCGGGGACGACCGCGGCTGGGGCGTCCTGGCCTGCTCCGACTACGCCGACCTGCTCGCCGAGCCGCGGGTCAGCTCGACGTCATCCAGGTGACCGCGGTGTCCCCGAGGACCGACCGGACGGCCAGGATCGCGATGCCCACGCTGAGCACCGGCATGACGACCCACCGTTCGACCTTCCCGTCGGTGCGGGGGATCAGCGGGACGGACGTCCGCCAGGGCGCCGGCCACAGCACCGGGCAGCCGCGGGGCGTCAGGCAGTCGCCGACGACGTGCGCGAAGCAGCCGAGCCCGACCGCGAACCCGACGAAGCTCATGTCGAGGTCGTGCATCAGCCACACGGCGATGGCGGCGAGCGCGCAGTCCGCGAGCGCCGACTGCGGCTCCTTGCCCTCGAAGTCGAGGCCGACGCCGCGCAGCCCCAAGCCGACGATCATGAACAGGCAGGCCCACCAGGCGTACACGACGTGGGTGGCGAGCAGGTCCATCGCGAGGCCCATGCCGACCGCGAACAGCAGCGAGTGGGTCGCCTGCCGGTGCCCGCCCGACGCCTTCCCGATCCACTTGCACATCTTCTTGGTGATCGGGCCGAAGGTGTTCGCGATGCGCCCGTTGTGGTGGTCGATGTCGGGCAGGAGCGCGGCGCCCGCGCAGACCACCGCGCCGGCGGCGACCTGCTCGACCGACAGGGTGACGGCGTAGTCGCCGATCCAGTCCTCCCGGCCGATCACCGGAACGATCGCGAGCCACGCCAGCGCGCCGCTCAGGGCGTGCGTCCTGCCCATCATGAGCCGTTACCCCGCCTTCCGCATCCGCCGTCCCGGGGCGGACTCTAGCCCGCTCTTGATCGTTTTCTGCGGCGACGCGCCGAAGCGGGTGCTACGTCCGTTTGATGCGGGACGGGGCCCGGCGGTTCCCCCCGGCGCCTACCGGCCGGGCGACGGGACGAACCGCCACGCGTCCGACTCCTCGCCCGGCAGGTAGGCGGAGTCGAGCCGCTTGGCGAGGACCCCGGGGAGCCCCTGCGCGGCCGCGGCCTCCCGCACCGGGCCGCCGTCCCCCGGGAACCACGGCGCCGTCTGCCACACCGCGCCCGCCAGCCCGAGGCCGTCCAGCCGCTCGCGGCGCTCCCGGTACGGAACGTCCAGCAGCGGACGCCCGTCCAGGTGCGGCACGTCGTAGATCATGTACGTCTCGCGGCCCTCGACGACGGCCAGCTCCCCGTCCAGCACCGCCGGGCGGGCGCCCAGCCCGGCGCCCAGCCGGGTGCCCGCGCGGGCCGGCCCGGCCACGGCGCGCCCGGCGCCGTCGGTGAACCGCGCCCGGCCGCCCTCGACGTACGCCAGCAGCCGCCGCCCGCCCCACGCGAACTCGAACGCCCACTCGTCCCGCGCGCGGGGCAGCCGCGCCCGCCGCACCGGGCGCATCGGCGGCAGCGCCTCCGGCAGCGGCTCGGCGTCCGGGTCGGCGGGCGGGTCCATCCGGTGGATCATCCAGTCGTCGCCGCGCGTCCGGAACAGCACGTACCGGCCCGACACCCGCGAGCCGTGCACGACGACCTTGACCTCGCGGTCGCTCCACTTCTCGGTCTCGTAGGTGCCGCGATCCCAGATCGTCACCTCGCCGCCGCCGTACTCGTCCTTCGGGATCTCGCCCTCGAACGCCGCGTACTCCAGCGGATGGTCCTCCGTATGCACCGCGAGGTGGTTCGTGTCGGGGCTCCACGGCAGGCCCTTCGGCACCGCCCACGACACCAGCACCCCGTCCCGCTCGAACCGCAGGTCCCAGTGCAGGCTGCTCGCATGGTGCTCCTGGACGACGAACGTGTCGTCGTCCCCGCGCGGCAGCGGCCCCTCCCCGGGGACGGGCTCGGGGGTGCGCCCGGCGTCGCGCCTGCCCCGGTACTCGGCGAGCCGGTCCCCGCCCGCGGCGTCCGCGTCCCTTGGCTTTTTCGACTTCTTCGGCTTCCTCGGCTTGCTGGGGCTCACGACCCCTGCATACCCGGCGTCAGCGGATGAAGACGGCGTAGTCGGTCAGGTCGCCGGTCAGGTCGGGCGGCAGCCCCGCCACCGCCGACAGCTCCTCCGCGGACATGAACCCGCCCGTCTCCGCCCGCACCCGCTCGATCCGCCCCGCCAGCTCCGGCGTGATCCCCGGCAGCAGCGTCAGCGCCTTCGCCGGCGCGTGGTTGACGTCGACGAGGCCGCCGTCGTTGTACTGGCGCGGCAGGTCCGGACGGCCGATCCGCAGCTCCTTCGCCAGCCCCGGATCGGTCGCGGCCAGCTCGCGCGCCTTCTCCCGCAGCAGCCGCCGCCGCTTCACCCGCTCCACCACGGCCGCGTTGTCGACGCCCGACAGCCCGTGCGGGTCGAACACCCGCCGCCGGATCACGAACGCGTGCCCGCACCCGATGACCGCGAGCACGAACATCAGCAGGCCCACGGTCCGCTGCGTCCCGTCGTCGCCCCCGAGGTCGGGCAGCAGGTACAGCATCAGCGCGAAGACGCCGATGTACACGCCCGACGACACGAGCAGGTGCAGGTTCCGCCGCCACAGCGCGGCCGCCGCGAACGTGAACGGGGTCGCGTACCCGAGCGTCAGGAACGGCAGCGCCGCCCACGTCACGCTCAGCGCCGCCCGTCCCGGCGGCATGCTGTCGGACGGAACCCTCGACTCGTACGGCGCTGGCTCGTTCATCCAGGAGTCTCCCGGGGCCGGGTGCGACGGGTGCGACGTTGATCCGACTCGTTGGTCCGACTCTAGGCGATGGGACGCTCAGGCGGCGCGGAGCCTCACGGCAGGGTGAGGATTTCGTTGCCGTCGTCGGTGATCAGGATCGTGTGCTCGAACTGGGCCGTCCGCTTGCGGTCCTTCGTGACGACCGTCCAGCCGTCGTCCCACATGTCGTAGTCGAAGCTCCCCAGCGTGAGCATCGGCTCGATCGTGAACGTCATCCCCGGCTCGATCAGCGTGGTCGCGCCCGGGTCGTCGTAGTGCGGCACGACCAGGCCCGAGTGGAACGTCGTCCCGATCCCGTGCCCGGTGAAGTCGCGCACCACCCCGTACCCGAACCGCTTCGCGTACGACTCGATGACCCGGCCGATCACGTTCAGCGCCCGTCCCGGCCTGGCGGCGCGGATGCCCCGCATCATCGCCTCCCGGGTGCGCTCCACCAGCAACCGCGACTCCTCGGGCACGTCGCCGCACAGGAACGTCGCGTCGGTGTCGCCGTGCACCCCGCCGATGAACGCGGTGATGTCGACGTTGATGATGTCGCCGTCGCGCAGCACCGTGTCGTCCGGGATCCCGTGGCAGATCACCTCGTTGATCGAGGTGCACAGCGACTTCGGGAAGCCCCGGTAGCCGAGCGTGGACGGGTACGCGCCGTGGTCGAGCATGAACTCGTGCCCGATCCGGTCGAGTTCGTCCGTCGTGATCCCGGGCCGGACCTGCTTGCCGACCTCCTCGAGCGCCTGCGCCGCGATCTTTCCCGCGACCCGCATCTTCTCGATGGTCTCGGGCGATTTGACGTCCGGCTCGCCCGTCTTGGGCTTCTTCTTCCCGACGTACTCCGGGCGTGGGATGTGCGCGGGCACTTTCCGCAGCGGAGAAACATTGCCGGGCCGGAGAAGCTGGGTCGTCATGGTAAAGGAGTGTAGTCAGCGCGACCGGGGCACGAATCCCGTGCTTCCGCTGACGTCGAGAGGAGCGCCCGTGAAAGGCACTGACGGCGACTGGTGGTTCTGCCTCAAGCACATGAAGGTGGAGCACGGCCCCGGCTGCCCCAACAAGGACCGGATGGGCCCCTACGACTCCGAGGGCGCCGCCGCGAACGCCCTCTCCCTCGCCCGCGAGCGCAACGAAGCCTGGCGCCGCCAGAACGAGGACTGAACGTGCGCCGGCGGCGACGCAGGGCGCGTCAGTCGACGGTGGGGCCGGTGACGGTCTCGAGGAGGCGGGCGAGGCGGGCGCGCAGGCCGGGGCGGTCGCGCGCCCGCTCCTCGCCCGCCGCGGCGCTGACCAGGTGCTGGGCGCCGTCGAACGACAGCAGCGCCTCCTCCGGCGGGACGGTCAGCGCCTCGTGCGCGAGCCCCCGCAGCTCCCGGTCGCCGCCTTCGAGGGCCAGGACGGTCGCGCCGGTGCGGCGGGCGTCGTCCACGCGCTCCAGCAGCGGGACGGGCGCGTCCTCCTCGGCGACGACGAACACCGTCTCCCCGCGCCGCGCCGCCTCCAGCCGGTCCAGCCCGACGGCGAGGTGCGCGGGCGCGCCGGGCGGCGGGGACCAGCGCACCAGCGTCGGGGCCAGCCCGGGCGCGGCGCCGAGCCGGCTCTCGTCGTCGAGGTGCGCGGCGAGGTGCCACGGGTCGCCGCCGGGCGTGCCGACCAGCAGCAGCCCGCCGGGCGTCCGCGAGGTGCCCCGCAGCGCGCGGCCGAACTCGGTCGTCCGGTCCAGCCAGCCCGTGGCGGACAGCACCTCGCGCAGCATCGAGATCTGCTCGGCGTCCACGGCACCATGGTGCCGCACCGGGCGCCGTCCGCAGGCGCTTTCCCCCCCATCGGGGAGGCCGGGACGCGGCGGCCGGGGGCCCGCCTGGCAGACTCGGCGGCATGAGCGAACAGCAGCGGAAGAATCCCCACGACCTCCCGGACGCGAGCGGCCTCACGATCGGGATCCTCGGCGGCACCGGCGACCAGGGCAAGGGGCTCGCCCGCCGGTTCGCGCTCGCCGGGCACCGGGTGACGATCGGCTCCCGCAAGGCGGACCGGGCGCAGGAGGCCGCGGACGACCTGAAGGCGGGCGACCCGGGCCTCGAGGTGTCGGGCGCGGAGAACCCGGCCGCGGCCGGCGGGTCCGACATCGTGATCGTCGCCGTCCCGTGGGAGGGCCACCGGGCCACGCTGGAGTCGGTGCGGGACGAGCTCGCCGGCAAGATCGTCGTTGACTGCGTCAACCCGCTGGGCTTCGAGAAGGGCAAGGGCGCGTTCGCGCTGCCGGTCGAGGAGGGCAGCGCCGCCGAGCAGGCCGCCGCCGTCCTGCCGGACAGCCGCGTCGTCGCCGCCTTCCACCACGTGTCGGCGAAGCTGCTGCTCGACCCCGCGGTCGGCGAGATGGAGCTGGACGTCCTGGTCCTCGGCAACGACCGGGAGGCCACCGACCTCGTGCAGGCCCTCGCCGGCCGGATCCCCGGCATGCGCGGCGTGTACGGCGGCCGCCTCCACAACGCGGGCCAGATCGAGGCGTTCACCGCGAACCTCATCTCGATGAACCGCCGCTACAAGGCCCACGCCGGCATCCGCATCACCGACGTGTGATCCGGTCGGCGCCGCCGGCCGCGTTCCGGGCCGGTCGCGGCGACCGCCGGCGGGCAGGGGAGCGCTCGTGATCGATCCGGAGGCGGCGCGGCGGCCGCTCGTCCTGCTGCCGAAGGCGCGGACGGGGCCGCTGCGCGCCGTCGGGCGGCGCGTCGGGGTCGCCGCGCTCGCGGTGCTGGCCGTCGTGGCCGCCGTGTACCTCGGCCGCGACGGCTACCGCGACTCCGCCGACGGCGAGGTCACGCTGCTGGACGCCTTCTACTACGCCACCGTGTCCGTCTCGACGACCGGGTACGGCGACGTCACGCCGGTGAGCGACAGCGCCCGGCTCGTCAACATCCTCTTCGTCACGCCCGTGCGGGTGCTGTTCCTGATCGTCCTCGTCGGCACGACCCTCGAGGTGCTCGCGGAACGCACCCGCGAGGACTGGCGGAAGTCACGCTGGAGGGCCCGCGTGCGCGACCACATCGTGGTGACCGGCTACGGAACGAAGGGCCGGAGCGCCATCAAGACCCTGCTGACCACCGGGATCCCGCACGAGTCGATCGTCGTGGTCGACCCCGACCCGCGCGTCGTCGCCGAGGCGGCGGAGGCGGGCCTGGCGGGGATCGTGGGGGACGCCACCCGCAGCTCCGTGCTCCGGCAGGCCGGGGCACCGCGGGCCCGCGAGATCGTCGTGGCGGCCGGGCGGGACGACACCGCGGTGCTGATCACGCTGACCGCGCGGCAGCTCAACCCGCGGGCCGGCATCCAGGCGTCGGTGCGCGAGTCGGAGAACGTCCCGCTGCTGCGGCAGAGCGGCGCCGACCACGTCGTGACGTCGTCGGAGGCCGCGGGGCGGCTGCTGGGCGTCTCGACCCGGCACCCCCACGTCGGGGAGGTCATCGAGGACCTGCTCGACCAGGGCAGCGGCCTCGACCTGATCGAGCGGGGGGTGACGGCCGAGGAGGCCGGGCGGCCGCTCTCGGCCGCCGCGGAGCCGGTGCTGGCGGTGGTGCGGGACGGGCGCAAGCTGCCGTTCGACCACCCCGACTGCGCCGCCCTGCGGCCGGACGACCGGCTGATCGTGGCGCGCTCGACGCACCGGCGGGCCCGGGAGGACGGCGACGGCCCGGGCTGACGCCGTCCCGCCGGGCCCGGTGCGCTACTTGTAGGAGTGCTCGGCGGCCGGGTAGGTGCCGCCGACGACCTCGTCCGCGTAGGCGCGGGCGGCGTCGCCGAGGACGGTGTTCACGTCCGCGAACTTCTTGACGAACTTGGCGGTGTGCGGGGTGAGGCCCGCCATGTCCTGCCATACCAGGACCTGCGCGTCGGTGCCGCCGCCGGCGCCGATGCCGATCGTCGGGATGGACAGCGACGCGGTGACGCGCGCGGCGAGCTCCTCGGGGACGCATTCGAGCACGACCGAGAACGCGCCGGCGGCCTCCAGCGCCTTGGCGTCGGCGATCAGCTCCTCGCCGGACTCGCCGCGGCCCTGCACCCGGTACCCGCCGAAGACGTTCACCGACTGCGGGGTGAGGCCGAGGTGCGCCATCACCGGGATGCCGGCCGCGACCAGCGCCTCGACCTGCGGCAGGATGCGGCGCCCGCCCTCCAGCTTGATCGCGTGGGCGCCCGCCTCCTTCATGAAGCGGGTGGCGCTGGCGAGGGCCTCGGACACGCCCGTCTGGTACGAGCCGAACGGCAGGTCGGCGACCACCATCGCGCGCTTGGACCCGCGGACGACCGCGGCGGTGAGCGGGACCAGGTCGTCGACCGTCACGGGGATCGTCGAGTCGTAGCCGTAGACGACCATGGCGGCCGAGTCGCCGACGAGCAGCACGGGGATGCCGGCCTCGTCGAACACCCGCGCGGTGAGGGCGTCGTAGGCGGTGAGCATCGGCCACTTCTCGTGCCGCTGCTTGGCCGCCGCGATGTCCCGGACGGTGACCCGCCGCCCGCCGGTGCCGCCGTACAGCGCGGTGGGCTGGGCGGGGGGTGCAACAGAAGAAGACATGCGAAACCTCCGGTCTTGAGGCGCCACGGTGGCGTACCCAGACGGTCCGATCGTGCCACTTGGTCAACGATTCGGGTAGCCCCGACATTCCACAATCTATTGGGGCGAGTTGGGTGCAAAGTGTGGTTCGGAGTCCGGTTTTCCGCACGGTAAGCGCGATCTTCTCCCCGCGTAACGGTGTCATGGCCCATACTGTCGCTGGATACTGCTACGACGACCGGCTGTCTGGAGCGCGTCAGTGAGATCCGTCATGGCGCCGCGAGGCGACGTCCCCGGCCCCGACTCGGCCTCCCGGACCCTCGTCCTGGGCGTCGACGGCGCCCGGCGGATCGTCCAGTGCGGGCCCAACGTCCGCGCCGTCCTCGGGAAAGAAGCGGGGGAGCTGCTGGGCCGCCCCGCCTGCGACCTCGTCGCGGAGGAGGGCAAAGCCGAGCTGGAGTCGATGCTGGAGGCCATCGGCGAGAACCAGGAGCGCCGCGGCGTCCTGCCCGTCCAGAGCCGCGGCGACACGGTCTCCGCGATCGTGACCGCGCAGCCCATGCTCGGCGGCGACGAGGGCGCCGCGCCCGCCGCGCTGGTGTACGTCCAAGTGGCGCTGCCCCCGAGCGAGCGCTACCAGGACCCGGCCCTCATGCGCCGCGCCCTGCTGGACGACCCGCTCACCCGGTTCGGCGACACGCTCGACCTCGACCAGTCCGCCCGCAAGATCGTCGAAGTGGTCGTCCCGCACTACTGCAACGCCGCGTCCGTGCTGGTGCTGGAGAGCCTCGTCGCCGCCGACGAGGTGCACAGCGAGTCCGGCTCGGCCGTCATGCGCCGCATCGCCGTCACCTCCGACGACGACAACCTCGCCTGGACGTCCGCGTTCCCCGTCGGCGAGGTCCTCGTCTTCCCCGAGGGCACCCCGTACCACGAGGTCATGGACACGGCCCGTCCCGTCCACCGCCCCCACATCGACGCCGACGCCGCCGGGGCCATCGGGCGGATCTGGCGGCGCGACCCCGCGGGCGCGCTGCTCACCGACGTCTCGATGGTGCTGCTGCCGCTGATCGCCAACGACACGCTGCTCGGCTTCATCGCCTGCACCCGCGTCCCCGGCTTCCGCAAGTTCGACCGGTACGACGTCGAGATCGGCATGGAGTTCGCGGGCGGCGCCGCGATCGTCATCGAGAACGCCCGCCGCTACAGCCGCGAGCGCGCCACCGCCCTCGCCCTCCAGCGCAGCCTGCTGCCGAACCGGCTGTCCGCGCCGTCGTCGGTCGAGGTCCGGCACCGCTACCTGCCCGGCAGCAAGCTCGTCGAGGTCGGCGGCGACTGGTACGAGTCGATCGCGCTGCCCGGCGCCCGCGTCGCGCTGATCGTCGGCGACGTCGCCGGGCACGGCGTCCGCGCCGCCGTCACGATGGGGCGGCTGCGCACCGCCCTGCACACCCTCGCGAACCTGGAACTGCCGCCCGCGGACGCCCTGCACGTCATGCACGAGCTGATGATCGAGCTCGGTGAGCAGGAACCCCACTTCGCCACCTGCGTCTACGCCGTGTACGACGCCACCACCGGCACCATCGAGATCGCCTCCGCCGGGCACCTGCCGCCGCTGCTCGCCGGCCCCGGCGGCGACAACGAGTACCTGCGGGTGCCGCCCGCGCCGCCGCTCGGCGTCGCCGGCGGCGCCGCGATCGAGAGCCGCGAGTTCACCGTCGAGGACGGCAGCCTGTTCGTCATCTACACCGACGGGCTCGTCGAGAACCGCGGCCGCGACATCGACGACGGCCTCGCCCGGCTCCGCACCATCTTCGGCCCCGACTCGGTGGACCGTCCCATGGAGGACCTCGCGAAGGCCACCCTCGCGGGCGTCTACGCCGACCAGCACCGCGACGACATCGCCGTGCTCATCGCCCGGCTGCGCCGCCTCCCCGAGGACCGCCGCGCCTCCTGGACGCTGCCCGCCGACCCCGCCGCCGTGCGCCGCGCCCGCGGGCTCGTCCGCACCCGCCTCGCCGACTGGGGCCTCGAAGAACTCGAGTACACCACCCAGCTGCTGATCTCCGAGCTGATCACCAACGCGTACCGGTACGCGCACGGCCCCATCGAGCTGCGGCTGCTCTACGAGCGCACCCTCGTCTGCGAGGTCCTCGACCGGTCCGCCGCGCTGCCCCGCCTCCGCCGCGCCGAGGACGACGACGAGAACGGCCGCGGCCTCCTCGTCGTCAGCCAGCTCGCGCACCGCTGGGGCAGCCGCCGCACCGCCGCGGGCAAGGTCGTCTGGTGCGAGCAGACCGTGCCCGGCATCGACCCCGAACCCGCCGACGTCGAGAGCCTCTGGCCCGGCGAGAGCCACCACCGCTAGACGCCGCCGGCCACCGCCGTCTGGACGGGGCGGGGGGACCCGCCGCGCGGGATCCACAGCCCGCGGCCGGGCGGCAGCGGCTCGGCGTACACGCGCGGGAACAGCTGCCCCTCGGACCGGTCGCCCGCCATCACCAGCGCCCCCGTGCCGATCTCCCGGACGGCCTGGACGATCGGCTCGTACAGCCCGCGGGACGCGCCCGCCACCCGGCGGGCCACCGCGAAGTGCAGCCCGATGTCGCGCCCGTTCGGGACGAACGGGAGGAACGGCGCGAGCGGCTGCCGGCCCGCCGTGGTCAGCAGGTCGTAGTCGTCCACCAGCACCACGATGCGCGGGCCCGCGACCTCGACCGGGCCCGAGTCGTCGGGCATCCGGCCGTCCAGCTCCTTCGCCACCCCCGCCGCGAGCCCCGCGCACACCCGCGGGGTCGTCCCGTAGCCGCCGAGGTACGGGTCGGGGACGAAGCCCTGCAGGGAGCGGCGCGGGTCCATGACGGCGAACACCAGCTCGCCGGGGGAGTACCGGTCCATCAGGCCGCGCGCCAGGAGCCGCAGCAGGTTCGACTTGCCGCAGCCGCCGTCGCCGAGCACCAGGAGGTTCTGGTCGCGGCCGAACAGATCGACGTCCGCCGCCGCGAAACGCTCGTCGAGGGCGAACGGGACGGTCCGCGGCGCGTCCGCCGGGCCCGGCAGGTCGCGGGCCGGGACCAGGTCCGGCAGGACGCGCACCGGCGGCGCCTGCGGACCCGTCCAGGCCCCGGCGACCGCCCGGACCGCCGCCTCCAGCGCGGTGCCCGGCGCGGACGGGTCCGGGTCGCCGCCCAGCGCGGGCACCGCGACGTGCCCGAACAGGCCGCCGTCGGTCAGCGCCCGCCCCGGCGTCGCCGCGGTGATCGTCCCGGCCAGCCGGCGGTCCACCGTCGAGTCGGCCGGGTCGTTCAGCCGCAGCTCGACCCGCTGCCCGAACGTCGACTGCGCCGCGATCCGCACGTCGTTCCACCGCAGCATCCCCGCCACCACGTGCACGCCGTAGCCGCCGCCGCGCCGCAGCACGTCGGAGACCATGTCGTCGAGCTCCTCGAAGTCGTCGCGCACCGCGCCGAACCCGTCGACGACCAGCACCACGTCCGCGCACGCCAGCTCCGGCACCTCCCCGGCGGCGTGCAGCCGCCGCAGCCGCTCGACCCCGTCGATGCCGCGCCGCCGGAACACCTCCTCGCGGTGCTCCAGCATCGCGTGGACCTCCTCCACGGTCCGCCGCACCCGCTCCCGGTCCGTGCGGCCCGCGACACCGCCCACGATCGGCAGCCCGTCCAGCGCGTGCAGCCCGCCGCCCGCCAGGTCCAGCCCGTACACGGCGACCTCGCCGGGCGCGGACGTGAGCGCCAGCGACAGCACCAGCGTGCGCAGCAGCGTCGTCTTGCCGGTCTGCGGCCCGCCGATGACCGCGACGTGCCCGCCCGCGGCCGCCAGGTCCAGCCGCCACAGCCCCTGCCACTGCCGGCGGGGGTCGTCCAGCAGCCCGACCGGCACCCGCAGCGGCTCCGGCTCCACCGGCAGCCGCAGCCCGCCGGGGGCCGCCTCCGGCGCCCCGCACACCGCGTCCAGCGACGTCAGCGACGGCAGCGGCGGCAGCCAGATCCGCCGGACCGGCGCACCGTGCCGCGCCACCTCGCCGGTCAGCACGTCCAGCAGCGTCGGGCCCGCCGTGCGCACCGGCAGGGCCGGCTCCGCCTCCGCCGGGCGCCCCGCGGGCTCCGGCGGGGGGCACAGCGGGTACGCCCGCACGGACGGGACGTCCGGCGCGTCCTCGCCCACGACCACCGGCCCCCGGTGCGGGCCCGACACGTACCCGCCCTTGAACCGGGTGTAGATGCTCGTGTCCACCTTCAGATACCCGAACCCGGGCATCGCGGGCAGCCGGAACGCGTCGGGCGTGTCGAGCACCGTGCGGCTCTCCTCCTCCGAGAACGTCCGCAGCCCGATCCGGTACGACAGGTACGTCTCCAGCCCCCGCAGCTTCCCGCTCTCGATCCGCTGGCTCGCCAGCAGCAGGTGCACCCCGATGCTCCGGCCGATCCGCCCGATCGACAGGAACAGCTCGATGAAGTCGGGCCGCGCCGTCAGCAGCTCCCCGAACTCGTCGATGATCACCAGCAGGTGCGGCAGCTCCGGCAGCTCCGGCCGCGACTCCCGCAGGTGCCGGTAGTCCCCGATGCTCGCGACGTTCCCCGCGTCCTTCAGCACCCGCTGGCGCCGCTGCACCTCCCCGGACAGGCTCGCGTGCACCCGCTCGACCAGCCCCGCGTCGTCCTCCAGGTTCGTGATCACGCCCGCCACCTGCGGCAGCGCGCCGAACGGCGCGAACGTCGCCCCGCCCTTGTAGTCGACCAGCACCATCGCGACCTGCTCGGGGGAGTGCGTGCACG
Source organism: Actinomadura sp. WAC 06369 (assembly GCF_003947565.1). Taxonomy (NCBI): domain Bacteria; kingdom Bacillati; phylum Actinomycetota; class Actinomycetes; order Streptosporangiales; family Thermomonosporaceae; genus Actinomadura; species Actinomadura sp. WAC 06369. The sequence goes on from NZ_QHJN01000117.1 coordinate 22,656, forward strand.
CCAGCGCCAGCACCAGCGTCCGCAGCAGCTCGCTCTTGCCGGACCCGGTCGCGCCCACGCACAGCCCGTGCGGCCCCATCCCGAGGCTCGCCGCCTCCTTCAGGTCCAGGACGACCGTGCCGCCCGCGTCGTCCGCCCCGATCGGCACCCGCAGGAACGCCCGCTCCCCGCGCGGCGCCCACAGCGCCGGAACGTCCACGTCCTCGACGTCGCGCACGCCGAGCAGCGCCGGGAAGTCGACCTCCCCGGCCTGCGCCGCCGCCTCCTCCGCCGACTCCCGCGACAGCCGCAGCGGCGCCAGCATCCGCGCCAGCCCCTCGAGCATCCCGCCCGGCACGTCGTCCAGCGTCCCCGCCGTCCGCACCGGCGCCTCGCCCCGCAGATCCGTCACCTCGACCCGGTCGCCGTCCACCCGGACCCGCACCCCGACCTCGCCCGGCTCGTGCGCCTGCTCCGCCAGCAGATGCACCACCGTGACGCCCAGGTCCGCGACCGGCACCCCCTCGTCCGGACGCACCAGCTCCACGGCCACGTCACCGTGCACGTCGTGCACCACCACCAGCCGCCGGAACACCGCCGGGTCCCGCACGCCCAGCCCCCGCCGCAGCTCCGCCGCGACGTCCGTCCGCGCCTGCAGGTCGTTCGCCAGCAGCGCCGCCAGCCGCAGCGGGCTCGGCGCCACCAGCCGGAACGGCGCCCCGCCCTCCCGGCGCCGCCGGTCCAGCGCGTGCGGCGGCCACTTCAGCCACTCCCACTCCTCCGGCCGCGACCCGCCGTACGCCACGCCGACGTCCTCGGGCGCGTGGAACGCCGCGAGCTGCACCAGCAGCGCGCGCATCAGCCGCAGGACGTCCTCCCGGCCCCCCACGACGCTCACGTCGCCCGCGCCGTCCAGCGGCACCGTCACCGGCATGTCGGGCGCCGTCCGGAACCGCTCGACCAGCGCGTTCGCCTCCGACAGCATGAACGGGTCCGTCGGCGCCAGCGCCGTGCCCTCCTCGCCGACGACCAGCCGCCGCCCCGGCACGAGCCCGGTCCCGACCCGCACCCGCAGGAAGTCGGGGCTGCGCCGCCGGCGCTCCCACAGCCGCGCCGGATCGCGGACGACGTCGTACAGCGCCTCCGGCGGCGGATCCAGCACCCGCGCCTCCGCCCGCGCCGCCCGCTCCTCCGCCGCCAGCGTCTCCCGCAGCTCCTCCAGGTACTCCAGGTACCGCTCCCGGTGGTTCCGCCGCTGCCGCGTCACCTGCCCCCGCCGCGACAGCAGCAGCCCGACGCCCGCCGCCAGCGCCACCACCAGCAGCACCGCGCCCAGCCCGATGAACGCCGGGTTCCGCACCACCGTCATGACGGTCAGCGACCCCATCATCCCGACCATCGGCAGCACCGCCATGAGCTGCCCGCCGCCGCTCCGCTCCGGCAGCGTCGGCGGCGCCTCCACCTCGCGCGCCGCGGGACCGGACGGCGGATGCACCGTCCGCGCCGGCCGATGCACCATCCGAGTCGTCACACGGCCCCCTCGGCACCCCGGTACCGGGACACGATCCGGGCCAGTTCGTCCCACCCGGCCGGCCCCTCCTCGAGGTCGAACCATCCCATCGCACCGAACTCCACGGCCACCTCCGGCCCGAGGCCCAGCCCCACCGGCACCGGCGGCCCGCACTCGGCGGCGCCCACGGTCAGGTCGTCCCGTCCGGGAACCCGCTGGGCGACCACGCTGACCAGCGAGAACCCCGCCGCGAGCCGCTCCGCCGCGCCCCGCGCGTCCGCCCCGTCCCGCGCCCCGACCGTGATGCTCTCCTGGACGCCCCCGTCCGTCCGCGTCACCGTCATCGTCCCGACGACCGGCTCCTCGCCCGCGAACACCAGCCACGTACCGCCGGGCGCCCGCCCCCTGCACAGCTCCGTCAGCGCCTCGACGTCCCACGGGTTCGCCGCCGGCTCCGACGTGCCCCACCCGACCGGCGGGCCCCCGAGGCTCTCGCACAGCGTCTGCGCGGCCACCCCGAGCATCAAGGTGTCGTACGCGGTATGCCGCACGACCGCGTTCACCACGAGGAACGAGCCGTCCCCTCCGCCCCGCCGCCGCGTACCCGTCGGGGCGAACCGCTCGCCGTCCCATGCGAGCCCGGCTCCGGACAGCCCGTCGAAGAACCCGCCGTCCGGACCGGTCACGACCCACCGGCAGTCGGGCCCGTGCAACGCGAGCCGCAGCGGCAGCGTCAGCCGCGAGTGCGCGGGCGTCACGACCTGCAGCCCTTTCCCCTCCGCCGAGCACGCCCGGACGGCCTCGGCCGTCCACGACGACATCGACACCACGGGCCGGTTCTGCATCACCACACCGACCCGCTCGGTCAGCAGATCGACCGTCGTCACACCGCCCGCCTCACGTACTCGGGGTCCCCGGTCCACACCACCCCGCCGAGCCGCCGCACCAGTTCGCCCGCGAACCGCAGCGCCAGCACCTCCGAGCCGTCCCGCTTCTCCGCCCCCCGCGCCTCGACCCACCACACGGGCACGTCCACCCC
>NZ_QHJN01000118.1:0-25183 GCF_003947565.1 Actinomadura sp. WAC 06369
TGACGTCGCAGAGCGTCTGGTCGTCCCCCTCGGCCATGTGCCCGATGCCGAAGCCCGAACAGCGGCCAATCCGAGAAACCGGCCCGGGACCGCCGCCGCCCGGGCTTCGGCATCGGGCACATGGCCGAGGGGGACGACCAGACGCTCTGCGACGTCACGATCGGCGCGGACGACGGCGTTCTGCGATTCGGTGACCTGGACCCCGTCGTAGCGTCTGAAATCCTCGCGGACCTGGAAATTTTGGCCGCCGCAGCGGTCTGAACCGCCGAATTGATCTCTTTTGTCGGGGTGTTTCTCTACGGTGATGCTCCGTGAGCGACACCGAACTCCCCGACGAACGTTCCGGTGAGGACGTCCTGGTCCTGCCCCCCGCCTGGCTGCGGCAGCTGCACCCGAGGCGGGGCGGCAGGGCGCTGCCGCCGGCGCGGGGCGGCCGGGCGAAGGAGGTCCCGGTCCTCCTCGAGGCCGCGGCGGACGCCCTGGCCGCGCTGCCGTCCGACGAGGAGGTCGAGGCGGGGCTGCGCGACGCGGCCCGGCGGCACCTAGGCGGGGAGCCCGACGCCGTGGGCGCGGCGGTCGTGGCGGCGGTCGCGATGGCCGGGGAGGACGGCGGGCCCGAGGGGCGGGCCAGGGCGTTCGTCGACCACTGGCGCGCCGGGCACGGACTCGGGTTCGCGGCCTGCGCCGCGGTGGAGCTGAGCCGCGTGCGGATCGCGGAGCGGAGCGGGCGGCGGCTGCCGGTCTCGACCGAGACGCCCTCCCTCGGGTTCGTCTGGCCGGAGACGCTCCGGTACGTCCGCCGGCTGCTGGCGGCGGCCCCCGACGACCGGTACGCGGACGCCGTCCGGCGCCTGGCCGGGCACCGGACGACCGCGCCGCGGCGGCGCGTCGTGTCCTACCTGGTGCCGACGGAGGCGGACTGGCTGGAGGAGAGCGCGGCCGACCCGTCCGGCGGGGGCGACCGCGAGCTGAAGCTCTTCTCGATCGACCGGGCCGAACTGTTCGGCGATCCGCCGTCCCCGCTGTTCTTCCCCGACGTGTCGCGGCCGCTGCTCGCGACGCTGCTGGACGCCTGCGGCACGGACGTCCTGCCCCTCCTGCTCGCCACGCTCGACAACGGCCTGCCCGAGCACGTGACGGACGTCCTGCTGGAGGCCGTCGCGCTGCTCCCGGCGGACGACGCGTTCGCCGCGCTGCTGGAGCGCTCCGGCCGGCCCCGGGTGCGGCCCGCGCTGATGTCGATGATGGAGCGGTTCCCGGTGCGGGCGGCGCGGCTGCTGGCGGCGACGGACACCGCCTATGCGCTGAACCTGCTGAGAATCCACCTCACCGCCCGTCCGGACCTCGCCGAGCACCTGCCGGAGGGGGCCCGCGCGGTGCTGGGGCCGCGCGACGCGACGCCGGAGGCCGACCCGGCGACCCTGCCCGCGCCGCTGCCGGGGCTGCCGTGGGACGCGCAGGTGAAGCCGATCGTGCAAGGGCTCGAGGCGCCCGCGACGCGGACGGTCGTCTGGGCGGACGGGGAACGCGATAAATGGGCCCTCGCCGGACTGGACGAGATGCCCGTGCCGGAAGACATCGACTGGGACGACCTCGAAGCCGCCTTCGGAAAGGCCCAGCCCCAGCTCCAGGCACGGATCGCGGTGTACGGGCCGGAGGAGGGCGTCCGGCCGCTCCTCGCCGCGTGGGACGACCCGCCCGCCTGGCTCGACGGGGAGTGGGGCAGGTCGCTCGTCGCCCGGTACGAGCAGGACGCGCTGCCGTTCGCGCACCGCATGGCGAAGGAGGCGCAGCAGCGGCACGCCGCCCTGCTCGTGCCGTTCCTGGACGCCGAGGTCACGGCCGTGATGGGCGCCTGGCTGGCCCGCGGCACCCGGGGCGCGGACGCCGCCCGCGACTGGTGCGACCGGCACGGCCTCGCCGCGGTGCCGTTCGCCGCCCCGGCGGCGCTCGCCCGGCCCGCCGCCCGGCGGCGCGCCGCCGAGGCGGTGCTGCGGCGCGTCGCCGAGAAGCACGGCGTCGACGCGGTGGCGGACGCCGTCCCCGCGGCGGCGGACGCGCTGCGGACCGTCCTGACCGCGCACCCGGCCGCGACCGGGCTGCTGCGCCGCCCCAAGGTCCCGACCTGGGCGGACCCGGCGCTGCTGCCGCGCGTGCTGCTGCGCGGACGGGAGCAGGCGCTCCGGCCCGAGACGACCGAGACGTTCGTGGAACTGCTGGCGATGCCCGAACTCGGCGACCTGGACGCCGTCGCGCGGGTGTGCGACCCGGCGTCGCTGGCGGAGTTCGGGCTCGCCCTCTTCGAGGGCTGGCGGTCGGACAGGATGCCCGCCGAGCACGGCTGGGCGCTGGCGCGGCTCGACCGCCTCGCCGACGACTCGGCCGTCCCGGTGCTGGCGCCCCACATCCGCTCGTGGCCGGGCAAGGACCGTATGCACAGCGCCAAAGTCGGCCTGGACGTCCTCGTCGGCATCGGCACCGACACGGCGCTGACGGTGCTGCACGACCTGGCCGTCCGCTGGCCGGGCCGCACCCTGCGGAAGGCGGCGGAGCGGGCGTTCGCCCGGGCGGCCGACGCGCGCGGCGTGCCGCCGGGGGTGCTCGGCGACCGGCTCGTCCCCGACCTCGGCCTGGACGGCGACGGGGCGGTGACGGTCGACTACGGGCGGCGCCGCTTCACCGTGCGGTTCGACGCCCGGCTCCGGCCGGTGGTGACCGACGAGGACGGCGTGCTCCGCAAGTCCCTCCCGAAGCCCGGCAAGCGGGACGACCCGCGGGTCGCGCCCGCCGCGCACGCGGCGTTCGGCGAGCTGCGCAAGAAGGTCGCCGACGCCGCGGCCCTGCAGATCGCGCGGCTGGAGGACGCGATGCGGACGGGGCGGACCTGGACGCCCGAGCAGTTCCGCGACTACGCCGTCCGGGGCCCGCTCGTCCGGCAGATCGCCCGCCGCCTGGTGTGGCTCGCGGACGAGGACGGCGGCGCGACCGCGTTCCGGATCGCCGAGGACGGGACGTTCGCCGACGCCGGCGACGACGTCTTCACGCCGTCCGGTGCCGCGCGGATCACCGTCGCGCACCCGGCGCGGCTCGGCGCCGCGGCCGGGACGTGGGCGGGCATCCTCGCCGACTACGAGCTGCTGCAGCCGTTCCCGCAGCTCGACCACCCGGTGTGGTCGCTCACCGAGGAGGAGCTGGCCGGTTCCCGCCTGGAGCGGTTCGCCGGCCGTGACGTGCGAAAGGACATCGTGTACGAGTTGCTGTCCCGCGGCTGGACCCGGATCGGACCGCGGAACGACATCGAGGCGGTGGCGCGCCGCACCGCGGACGGCGGCTGGGTCGTCGCCGAGTTCGGTGCGGACGCCGGGGACGGCGAGTGCTTCGGCATCCGGGTCGTGCGGGCCGCGACCGAGCCCGGGGAAAACGGGACGCCCGTCCCGTTCGGCGCCCTCGACCCCGTCGGCGCGTCCGAGGCCCTCACCGACCTGGTCACGACCGCCGAGCGGACGGCATGAGCGGCCGCCCCGACAAGCGCCCCGGCGCGCTGCCCGACGCGCTTCCCGACGAGGACGTCCTCACCCTGCCGTCCGCGTGGCTGCGGCTCCTGCACCCGCGGCGCGGCGGCACGCCCGTCCCGCGACCGCGCGGCGGGTACGCGGCCGACGTCCCGGACCTCCTCGCCGCGGCCGCCCCGCACGTCGAGGGCCTCCCGCGGAACGCGCGGTCCGCCCCGGACGTCCGGGACGCCGCGCGGCGGCACCTGGCCGGGGAGCCGGACGCGCTCGGCGCGGCGGCCGTCGCGGCGGTCGCGGCCGCGGCGACGGCGGGGCAGGACCTCGCCGGGGCGCACGCCGCGCACCGGGCGTTCGCGGACCGCTGGCACGCCGGCCACGGGCTCGGGTTCGCCGCCTGCGCCGCGGTGGAGCTGACCCGCCTGACCGTGACCCGGGACGCGTCCGGCTTCGCGGTCGAGCGGCACACCGGGGTGTGGCCGGAGGAGGGCGCGACCGGTCCGCTGCGGCACGTCCGGCGGCTCCTCGCGACGGCGCCCGCCGCCGACCACGACGACGCGGTCCGGCTCCTGGCGGACCGCCGGACGACCCCGGCGGCGGCCGGCGTCGCCGCGTACCTCGCGCCGACCCGGCGGGACTGGGTGGCCGAGTGCGTCGAGGAGAGCGCCGCCACCCCCTGGCTGCGGAGGCTGGCCCGCCTGTCGGTCGCCGACCCGGCGCCCCTCGGCCGGTCCTCCCTCGTCCCCTACGGGCACGTCCACGCCCGCGACGAGCTGGTGACGCTCGCGGACGGCGTGGGCCCGGACCTCCTCGGCATCCTCCTCGACCGCCTCGAACTGGGCGGCCTCACCGCCCGCGACCGCGGGTTCCTCCTCGACACCGTGGCGGTGCTGCCGTCGGACGAGGCGTTCGGCGCGCTGCTCGGCCTGCTCGTCCGCAAGGGCGTCCGCAGGCAGGTCCGGCGGGACGCGCGGCGGGCGCTGGGCGCCGCGGCGGCGCGCTTCCCGGTGCGGGCGCTCCGGCTGGCGGCGGCCTCGGGCGGCGCCGACGTCCGGCTGCTGCTGCGCGACCACGTCGCGGCGAACCCCGAGCTGGTCGCGGCGGTGCTGCCGGACCTGCCCGGCGACGTCCGCGCGGTCGTCGAGCCGCTCGCCGCGGGCGGCGGCCCCGCCCTGCCGGAGGCGCCGCCGGACGTCCTGCCCGCACCGCCGTGGGACCGCCCGGTCAAACCGGTCGTGCGGGGGGCGGCGCCGCCCGCGACCCGCGGGACCGCCTGGGACGACGGCGAGCGCGCGGCGTGGTTCGCCGAGGCCGCCCGCCGGGTCCCGCCCCCGGACGCCCCGGACTGGGAGCGCATCGTGCGCTCCTACCGCCGCGGCGACGTGCAGTGGCAGGTGCTGCTGCACGCCCCGGAGGAGTTCACGGGGCCGCTGCTGGCGGACCTCGAACGGAACCCCCGCTGGTGCGATCCGGCCGTGGCGCGCGGCATCGTGGCCCGGCTGGGGGAGCGGGCGTACCGGGCGGCGCTCGCGCTGGTCGGCTACTCGGTGGCGGACCACGTCGGGCTGCTCGTGCCGTTCCGCGACGCCGAGGTCGCCGCGCAGATGGCCGGACGGCTGCTGCGCGGCGGCCCGGCCGGGGAGGCGGCGCGCGACTGGTGCGACCGGCACGGCCCCGCAGCCGCGCCCTACCTGGCGCCCGACGCCCTCGGCACCCGGACGGGGGCGCGCCGCGCCGCCGAGGCGGCGCTGCGCCGCATCGCGGCCCGGCACGGCACGGACGCCGTCGCGGCCGCCGTCCCCGCGGCGGCGGAGGAGCTGCGGACCCTGCTGACCGCGCATCCCGCGCAGACCGGCCTCGCCCGCCGGCCCAAGCTCGACGGCTGGGCGAACCTCGCCGCCCTCCCGCCCGTGCTGCTGCGCGGCGGGGACCGGGTGCTGCCGGCCGAAGCCGTCCGGACGCTCGTCGAACTGCTCGCGCTGCCCGACGACGGCGGCGCCGGCGCCGTCGAGGAGGTGTGCGACCCCGGTTCGCTGGCGGAGTTCGGCCTCGCCCTGTTCGAGCGCTGGCGGGTGGGCGGGATGCCGTCCGACGGGCGCTGGGCGCTGGAGCAGCTCGCCCGCACCGGGGACGACGCCGCCGTCCGGGCGGTGCTGCGGGCGCTGCGCGGCTGGACGAAGCGGGACGTGCGGGACGTGACGTGCGCGCTGCGGACGCTCGCCGGGATCGGCTCCGACACCGCGGTCACCGCCCTGTACGAGATGTCGGTGAAGGGCCGCGCGCGCAAGGTCCGCGACGCGGCGGCCGAGGTGCTCGCGGAGACCGCGGCGGCGCGGGGCCTGGCCGTCGAGACGCTCGCCGACCGGTCCGTCCCCCGTCTCGGGCTGGACGCGGACGCCGCGACGACCCTCGACTACGGGCCGCGCCGCTTCACCGTCGGGTTCGACGAGCGGCTCGCCCCGGTCGTCGCCGACGGCGACGGTGCCCGCCGCGCGACCCTCCCGCGGCCCACCGCGAAGGACGACCCGGTCCTCGCGCCCGCCGCCCACGCCCGGTTCGCCGACCTGCGCAAGGAGGTCGAGGCGGTCGCGCTGCTCCAGGTCGAGCGGCTGGAGCGGGCGATGCTGGACGGCCGCCGCTGGACGCCCGGGGAGTTCCGCGGCTACGCGGTCGCGCACCCGGTCGTGCGGCGGATCGCGCGCCGCCTGGTGTGGATCGCCGAAGAGGACGGCGGGCACGGGGACGGCGGGCACGGGGACGGCGGGGCGACGGCGTTCCGCGTCGCGGAGGACGGCACGTTCGCCGACGCGGCCGACGAGGCGTTCGAGCCGTCCGGGACGGCGCGGATCCGCGTCGCGCACCCCGAGCTGCTCGGCGCGGAGACGGAGACGTGGACGGAGATTTTCGCCGACTACGAGGTCCTGCAGCCGTTCGCGCAGCTCGGCCGGCCCTGCCTGCGGCTCACCGGGCGGGAGCGGGACGCGTCCGTCCTCGGCCGCTTCGAGGGGATGCGGCTGCTCCGCCGCGACGTCCACGACCTGCCCGCGGACGGCTGGACGTGGAACTCGGCGGAGACGATCGAGAAGGGCGTCTCGCGGCCGGTCGGCGGCGGGCTGCACGTCGTCGTCGAGTTCGAGCCCGGACCCGACGCCGCGACGCTGAGCGTCCGGTGCGTCCGGGCGTCCGCCGCGTCCGTCCAGGACGGGGCGCACGCCGACACCCCCGTCCGGTTCCGCGACCTCGACCCCGTGCGGACGTCGGAGGCGCTGACCGCGCTGACCGCCCTCGCTTGCACGTCCGCCTGACCGCGCCCGCCCGAGTTCCTGGATCCCGCATGCCGCACGACGAAGACGTCCTGACGCTCCCCGCCGCCTGGCGGCGCCACCTGCACCCGCGGCGCGGCGGCGCCCCCGGCCCGGCGGTCCGGGCGGACGGGGCGCGGGACGTGCCGGCCCTCCTCGCGGAGGCGTCCGGCGCGCTCGGCGCGCTGCTCGCGGGCCGGCACGGCGACCCGGCCCGCGCCGGCGCGGCGCGCCGCCACCTGGCCGGGACGCCCGACCCGGCGGGCGCGGCGGTCGTCGCGGCCGTCACCGCGTTGGCGACGCGGGGCCGGGAACGCGGCAGGCGGGAGATCCACCGGGCGTTCGCCGGGTACTGGGCGGCCGAGCACGGGCCCGCGTTCGCGGCCCGCGCGGTCGTGGAACTGGCCCGCACGGCCGTGCGGCGCGCCGGCGGAGGCCCGTGGCGGGGATGCTGGCTGGGCGCGGAACCCCGCGCCAGGCTGGAGACGAACACGCACGACGCCCTCCGGCGGGTGCGGACCGCGCTCGCCGCGGCGGGCGACGCGGAGTACGCGGAGGCCGAGCGGCGGCTCGCCCCGTTCGCGGCGGCGCCCGCGGCGGAGCCCGTGCCGGCGTGGCTCGCGGCGTACCTGGTGCCGACGCGCCGCGACTGGACGGACGCGTGCCTGGCGGCCGGCGCCGACCTCGGCCCCCCGCACCGGCCGCTGATGCTGTGCGCGATCGGCGACGCCGCCCGGCTCGGCGATCCCGCCGACGGGCCGCTCTGGCGGCACGCGTCCCGGGAGGTGCTGGCCACCCTCGCGGACGGGGTCGGCGCCGACCTCCTGCCGTTCCTCCTGCGGCTGCTCGACCACCGGGGCCTCGACGGCAGGGAGCGCGCGGCCGCGTGGGAGACGGTCGCGGTGCTGCCGTCCGACGCCGCGTTCCGCGCGCTGCTGGACGCCGCGCTGCCCGCCGGCGCCGCGGGCGGGAGGCGCCCCGACCGGCACGCGAAGGCCGCGCTGTCCATCGCGATGGAGCGGTTCCCGGTGCGGGCGCTGCGGCTGCTCGCGGCGTCGGGTGCGGACGGTGCCCGCGACCTGCTCGCCGACCACGTCCGCACGCGTCCGGACGCGGTCGCGGGGGCGCTGCCGGACCTGCCGGACGGGATCCGCGCGGCGGTCGGGCCGCTCGCGGCGGTCCCGGCCGCGGCGGTCCCGGAGGAGACGCCCCCGTTCCTCGCCGAGCTCCCGTGGGACCGGCCCGTGAAACCGGTCGTGCCGGGGCTGAAGCCGCCCGCCGGCCGCCGGTTCGCCTCGCCCGACCGCGGCTGGGACGCCGACGTCCGCTCCGAGGGCCTCCAGTACCGGGAACTGGAGGACCCCGACTGGGACGAACTCCTCGACCGCTACCGCCGCCGCATGCCGCGCCACCTGAAGGTGCGGTTCCTCATGCGGGCGCCCGACGCCGTGGTCCGCCCGCTGCTCGCGGACTGGAACCGGCCGGAGGACGCCGTCGACGGCGGCCCGTGGCCGCTGACGCTCGTCGCCCGGCACGGCCTCGACGCCTTCCCGTTCGCCTGGACGCAGGCCACCGCGCGCCCCGGCCTCGACGGGCGGCTCCTCGTGCCCTACCTCGACGCGGCCGTGGCCCGCTGGATGGGGGAGCGGTGGGAGCGGGCCGAGAGCGTGTGGGCGCGGGAATGGCTGGACCTGCACGGCCTCGGCGCGGTGCCGTACCTGGCCCCGGCCGCGCTCGGCCGCAAGGCCGGGGAGCGGCGCGGGGCCGAGGCGGCGCTGCGCGCCCTCGCCGACGCGCACGGCGCCGGCGCCGTCGCGGGCGCGTTCCCCGAGGCGGCGGACGAACTGCGGGCCGTCCTGTCCGCCCACCCGCTGCGGACGAGCCTCGCGCCGCGGCCGAAGCCCCCCGCGTGGGCGGACCCGGCCGCCCTGCCGGCGGTGCCGCTGCGCGGACGGGACGCGGTGCTGCCCGCGGACGCGACCCGGTCGCTCGTCGGGCTGCTGGCGTCGCCCGCCGCGTACGCGACCGGCGACATGCGCGCGAGCCTCGACCCCGACGCCCTCATGGAGTTCGGCTGGGCCCTGTTCGTGAAGTGGCGGGCCGCCGGGGAGCCCGCGAAGCACGGCTGGGCGCTCGCGCAGCTCGGCCGCACCGGCGGCGACGCGACCGTCGCCCGGCTCGTCCCGGTCATCGCCGCCTGGCCCGGCGAGGGCGGGCACGCCAAGGCCGTCGAGGGACTGGACGTGCTCGGCGCCATCGGCACCGACGCGGCGCTGGCCGCGCTCCGCGAGATCGCCGAGGAGAGCCCGCTGCCCGACCTGCCCTGGCGGGCGCGGGAGAGGTTCCGGGGTGCCGCCGAGGCCCGCGGCCTCACCTCCGACCGGCTCGAAGACCGGCTCGTCCCCCGCCTCGGGCTGGACGCGGACGCCGCGACGACCCTCGACTACGGGCCGCGCCGCTTCCGCGTCCGGTTCGACGAGCGGCTCCAGCCGCGCGTCTTCGACGAGAGCGGGACCCCGCGGGCGACGCTGCCGAAGCCCGCCGCGAAGGACGACCCGCACCTCGCGCCCGCCGCGTACCGGACGTTCGGCGAGCTGAAGCGGGAGGTGCGGCGCGTCCTGGCCGACCGGCGCCGCGCCCTGGAGAAGGCGATGCTGCGCGGCCGGCGGTGGGCGCCGGACGAGTTCCGCGAGCACCTCGCCGGGCATCCGGTCGTCGGGCGCGTCGTGCGCCGCCTGGTGTGGCTCGCGGAGGACGGCGGCGCGGCGACGGCGTTCCGGATCGCCGAGGACGGCACGTTCGCGGACGTCCGCGACGACCCGTTCGTCCCGGCGGAGTCCGCCCGCGTCCGCGTCGCGCACCCCGCGCACCTGGGGGACGACCTCCCGGCGTGGTGCGAAACGTTCGCCGACTACGAGGTGCTGCAGCCGTTCCCGCAGCTCGACCGGCCCGCCGTCCGCCTCTCCCGCGCGGAGCGCGCGGGCGACCGGCTGGACCGGTACGCGGGCCGCGCGCTCCACGCCGCGGACTTCCGCGCCGCGCGGAACTCCTCCCCGTGGCGGGCCGGCCGCCTGTACACGGAGCCCGGCGACGAGCGGTGGGCGTGGTGGGACGCGGGCGGCGGGCGGTGCGTCGTCGTCGGGCTCGGCACCGGGCCGTGGCCGCACCCCCGCGACGCCGACCCGGTGATGACCGTCGAGTACGTCCGGGCGTCGACGCGGCCCGCGCCGAAGGACGGGCCCCTCGGCGGCGACCCCGTCCCGTTCGGCGACCTGGACGCCGCCACCGTCTCCGAAGCCCTCACCGTCCTGTTTCCATCCCTCTGAACTGGAAGAACATGCTCCCCGACGAAGACGTCCTGATCCTGCCCGCCGCGTGGCGGCGGCACCTGCACCCGCGGCGCGGCGGCGCGCCCGGCCCGGCGATCCGGCGGACCGGCGGCAAGACCGCGCCGGAGCTCATGGTGAAGGCGAAGGCGAAGTCCGCGTTCGCGAAACTGCGCGCGGACGACCCCCGCACCGCCGCCGTGCACCGGCACCTGGCGGGGACGCCCGACCCCGTCGGGGCCGCGACGGTCGCGGCCCTCGTCCAGTACGTGCTCGACAGGTACGAACTGCCGGACGACCCGAACCGCGTGTTCGCCGACCACTGGGCCGCCGAGCACGGCGTCGTGTTCGCGGCTTGTGCCGCCGTCGAGGTGACGCGCACGCCCAGGCATTTCGACGGGCCGGAGAGCGGCAAGCGGTCGGTGTCCTTCTACAGCGCCGACCGCGACCGGGCGCACCGCGGCGCGCTGCGCCGCGTCCGCGCCCTGCTGGCCGCCGCGGGCGACGAGGAGTACGCGGAGGCCGAACGGGCGCTGGAGCGGTACCGGGTGTCGCCGGGGCTGCGCTGGCCGGTGTCCTACCTGCTGCCCACCCGTGCGGACTGGCTGGCCGAGTGCCTCGCGGAGCCGGGCTGGGCCGATGACGGCGACCGGGTGCTGCGGCTCTGCGCCCTCACCGACGCCGCCCAGCTCGGCGACCCGGCGCCCGGCGCCTCCCAGAGCGACACGACGCGGGAGGTCCTCGTCACGCTGGCCGACGCCTGCGGCGCCGACCTCCTCCCGTACCTGCTGCACCGGCTCGACGGCGGCGCGCGGTCGCTGACCGCCGCGGAGCGGACGGCGGTGTGCGAGACGATCGCGGTGCTGCCGTCCGACGCCGCGTTCCGGGCGCTGCTCGACCGGTCCCGGTCCGGCCGCGACCGCACGGCGGTGCAGGCGCTCGGGCAGGCGATGGAGCGGTTCCCGGTGCGGGCGCTGCGGCTGCTCGCCGGGGCCGGGACCCGGCATGCCCGCGAGCTGCTCGCCGGGCACGTCCGGGCGCACCCCGCCGCGGTCGCGGCGGCGCTCCCCGGACTGCCGGCCGGGGAGCGGGCGGAGGTGGAGGCGGTCGCGGCGCCGGCCGTCCCGGACGCGGACGCGGCGCCCGCGGCGACGCCCGGGTTCCTCCGGGACCTGCCGGGGGACCGCCCGGTCAAGCCCGTCGTGCCGGGGCTGGAACCGCCCGCCGTCCGCGCCATGGCCTGGCGGGACGGCGAGCGCGCGGAATGGCTGGCCTCCGACAGCGGCACGTTCCAGCGCCCGAAGGAGAGCTTCGAGGAGCTCGCGGAGAAGCGCCGCCGGGGCGAGCTGTCCAAGGTCGTCTCGCTGTTCCTGTACGGGCCGGAGGAGCTCGTCCGCCCCCTCCTGCCGGGCTGGACGTTGGACGACGAGCTCTCCTATCTCGAAGAGGACATGACGGTCATCATCGCCCGGTACGAGCTCGACGCGCTGGCGCCGGCGCTGGCGTTCGCCGGCCGGGGGGCGCTCGGCCGCGAGGTCCTGCTCCCGTACACCGGGGAGGAGGTCGCGCTCTGGATGGGGGACCGCCTCGCGCGGCCGGGCGGCGCCCGCCAGACGGAGGCGTGGTTCGACCGGCACGGGCTGACGGCGGTGCCGTACCTCGTCCCGGCCGCGCTCGGCAAGGCCGCCAAGCCCCGGCGGGCCGCCGAGACGGCCCTGCGGCACCTCGCCGCCCGGCACGGTGTCGACGCGGTCGCCGCCGCGGCGGCGGACGCGTTCCCCGAGGCAGCGGACCCGCTGCGGGAGGTCCTGTCCGCGCATCCGGTGCGGACCGGCCTCGCCCGGCGCCCGAAACCGCCGGACTGGGCGGACGTCGCGGGCCTGCCCCCGGTGCTGCTGCGCGACGGCGCGACCGCGCTGTCGGCGGACGCCACGCGCGCGCTCGTCGAACTGCTGGCGCTGCCCGACCCGTACGAGGTCGGCGCGATGCGGGACGACTGCGACCCCGCGTCGCTCGCGGCGTTCGGCCTGGCCCTGTTCGACCGGTGGCAGGCCGCCGGGGCGCCGGCGAAGGAGTCCTGGGCGCTGCTCCAGCTCGGCCGCACGGGCGACGGCGGAACCGTCCGCCGGCTCGTCCCGCTGATCGAGCGCTGGCCGGGCGAGCGCGGCTCCGCGAAGGCGGAGAAGGGCGTGGACGTCCTCGCCGCGCTGGGGTCCGACATGGCGCTGTCCGCCCTCGACCGCATCGCCCGGACCACGAAGTCCGAAGCGCTGCGGTACGCGGCGGAGTCCCGGCTGGAGGAGGCCGCCGCCGCCCGCGGGCTCGACCTCGACCACCTCATGGACCGGCTCGTCCCCGACTTCGGCCTGGACGCGGACGCCTCGATGACCCTCGATTACGGGACGCGCCGGTTCCGCGTCGGCTTCGACGAGGAGTTCCGGCCGTTCGTCACCGACGAGGACGGCGAGGTCCGCGCGTCCCTGCCCAAGCCCGCGGCGGCCGACCCCGCGGACCCGGCCGTCGCCGCGTACCGGGAGTTCGCCGCCCTGAAGAAGGACGTGCGGGCGGTGGTGGCGGAGCGGCGGCGCCGCCTCCTCAAGGCGATGCGCTACGAGCGGAGCTGGACGCACGAGGAGTTCCGGGACCACTTCGTGCGGCACCCTCTCGTGGGCCTCATCGCGCGCCGCCTCGTGTGGCTCGCCCTCGACGGTGCCCCGGACGCCGGTGCCCCGGACGCCGGGGCCGCGACGGCGTTCCGGGTCGCCGAGGACGGCACGTTCGCCGACGTCCACGACGACCCGTTCGTCCCGTCCGGCACCGCCCGGATCCAGGTCGCGCACCCGGCGCGCCTGGACGAGAAGGACGTCGGGGCGTGGGCCGGAGTCCTCGCCGACTACGAGCTCGTGCAGCCGTTCGAGCAGCTCGGGCACCCGGTCGTCCGGCTCGCCGGGGACGAGCCGGACGGCGACCGGCTCGTCCGGTTCGACGGGACGCGGCTGCCCGTGGACGACCTGTGGAGCATCCTGCACCGCGACAGCTGGACGCAGGAAGCCGGCGGCGACGCGTACGAGGTGCGCCTCGTGCGGCGGCTCGGGGGCGCCCGCCGCGTCGTCGTGGACCTCGCCTCCGCGCGGACCGTCCCCGACCGCTTCCACCTCGTCGTCCGCGGCGTCCGGGCAGCCACCGACGGCGGTGCCCCGCTGCCGTTCGGCGCGCTGAGCCCGGTCGAGATCTCCGAGACCCTGTCCGTCCTCCTGCCCGCCCGCCCCTGACCGCCGCTTCCGAGCCCCCCGGCACCCTGCGCGCACCGCTTCGAACGGAGATTTTCGGTGACCCACCGGCCCTCTCACCCCCCGGAGGAGAACGTCCTGGCGCTCCCGCCCGCCTGGCTGCGGAGCCTGCATCCGCGGCGGGGCGGGACGCCCGTCCCGCCTCCGAAGGGGAGCCGCGCCGCCGAGGCGGCCCGCCTCCTCGCCGCGGCGGCGGAGGCGCTCGACCGCATCGCGTCCGGCGAGGGCGTGGACGGGGAGCTCCGCGACGCCGCCCGGCGGTACACGGCGGGCGAGCCCGACCCGGTCGGGGCGGCCGTCGTCGCGGCGGCGGCCCTGGCGCAGACCACCGGATGCGAGGACGACCGCGCGGTCGGCGCGGCGCACCGCGCGTTCGCCGACCGGTGGCGCGCCGAGCACGGCATCGGCTTCGCGGCGTGCGCGCTGGTGGAGGCCAGCAGGCTGCGGGCGGACCCGGCGCCGGACGGGACCGGCTCCGTGCCGCGCCGCGCCGCGGACACGCCGCGCGGCGCGGTCGGGCTCGAGGCGGCCCGGCACGTCCGCCGCCTGCTGGCGGCGGCGCCCCGACCCGACTACGACGACGCCGTGCGGCGCCTGGCGGGCCACCGCGTCCCCGAGACCCTGCGCCTGGTGTCGTACCTGGTGCCCACCCGGCAGGACTGGGTGGACGAGAGCGTCGACGTCGCGGTGGCGGAGAACGCGCTCGTCCAGCGAACGCTCGCCTTCGACGAGCACGCGTTCGTCCTCTGCTCGCTCGGCACCGCCGCCCAGGCGGAGAGGCTCGCGGGGACCCGGTACGGCGGGCGGCTCTCCCGGGGCGTGCTCGCCGCGATCGTCGACGGCCTCGGCGCGGACGGCGTGGCGCTGCTCCTCGGACTGCACGACGAGAGGTGGGAGGCCAAGGAGCACAAGCTGGCGCTGGAGGCGATCGCGCTCGTCCCCGCCGACGGGGCGTTCGAGGCGCTGCTGGACCGCATCGACGGCACGCCCTACACCCGGCAGCAGACGCGGTCGGCGCTGCTCGACGCGATGGGGCGGTTCCCCGTGCGGGCGCTGCGGCTGCTGGCGGCGGCCGCCGCGGAGGCGCCCGCGGGGTCGGCCGCAGAGCTGCTGCGGCACCACGCGGCGGGCCATGCCGACCTCGCCGAAAGCGTCCTGCCGGACCTGCCGGACGAGGCCCGCGCCGCCGTGGCGGGGTCCCTCCCGGCACGGGTCGAGGGGGCGCGGGAGGCGGCGGCCGAGGAGCTGCCCGGGTTCCTCGGCGGGCTTCCGTGGGACCGTCCGGTGAAGCCGGTGGTCGACGGCCTGGAAACCCCCGCGTCCCGCGAGATCGTGTGGCGGGACGGGGAACGCGAGGAGTGGCTCGCCCAGGGGCGCGCGTGGCACGAGGAGCCGCCCGGCGCGGACTGGGCGGCGCTCGCGCGCGGGTTCGGCGAACCGGGCTTCCGTGAGAGCCTGCAGCTCGTCCTCTACGGCCCGGAGGAGGTGGTCCGGCCGCTCCTGGCGGAACGGTCCACTTCGGACGTCTGGGACAGTGTGCCCCTGCGGGCCGTCGTGGCCCGGTTCGGGATGGACGCCTACCCCGTCGCCCGGCGGCTGGCCGAGGCGCAATCGGCCCATTACGGCCGGATGCTGCTGCCGTACCTGGACGCCGAGGTCGCGCTGCTGATGGGCGGATGGCTGCGGCGGCGCCTCCACGCCGCCGCGGACGCCCGGGAGTGGCTCGACCGGCACGGCCTCGCCGCGGTGCCGCTCCTCGCCCCGGCGGCGCTGGGCCGCAAGGCGCGGCCGCGCTCGAACGCCGAGTGCGCGCTCCGCCGCATCGCCGGCCGGCACGGCGTCGCGGCCGTGGCCGCGGCCGTCCCGCCGGCGGCGGACGCGCTGACGGAGCTGCTGTCGGCGCACCCGGTGCGGACGGGGCTGATCGAGCGGCCGAAGCTCACCGGATGGCCCGACCCGGCGCTGCTGCCGCCGCTCCTGCTGCGCGGCCGGGACCGCGTCCTGCCGCCCGCGGCGATGCGGGCGGCCGTCGAGCTGCTGGCGCTGGCCCCCGGCACGGGAGGGGACGGTGCGGGAGGGGACGGCGCGGCCGACGACGCGGCCGTCCTCGGCGAGGTGTGCGATCCGGCGTCGCTCGCCGAGATCGGCCTCGCCCTGTTCGGCAAGTGGCGGGCGGCCGGCGCTCCGCCGGACGGCGGCTGGGCGCTGACGCAGCTCGCCCGCACCGGCGACGACACGGCCGTCCCCGTGCTGGAACCCCTCATCCGGGCATGGCCGGGGGAGGGGGAGCTCGCGCGGGCCGTGACCGGCCTGGAGGTGCTCGCGGCCATCGGCTCGGACGCCGCCCTGACGGCCGTCCACGGCCTCTGCGCGCGGAACCGGTCGGAGAAGCTGCGCCGGGCCGCGAAAAAGGTGTTCGCGGACGCCGCCGCCGCGCGCGGCCTCTCCGCGATCGGGCTCGCCGACCGGCTCGCCCCGGACCTGGGCCTCGGCGGTGACGGCCGGGCGGTCCTCGACTACGGGCCGCGCCGGTTCGTCGCCGGGGTCGACGAGCTGCTCGCCCCGTTCGCCGCGGACGAGACCGGCGCGCGCCGCAAGTCGCTGCCCAAGCCCGGCAGGAAGGACGACGCGGGCCTCGCGGCTGTCGCGCAGCAGAGGTTCGCCGCCCTGAAGAAGGACGTCCGCGGCGCCGCGTCCGCCGAGATCCGCCGGCTGGAGGAAGCGATGCGGACGCGGACCCCGCGGACGCCCGCCGAGTTCCGCTTCTACGCCTTCGAGCATCCGGTCACGCGGCACCTCGCCCGCCGCGTGGTCTGGCTGGCCGGGACGGACGAGGACGGGGACGTCCCGCCGGGCCGCCGCGGCGGGACGTCGTTCCGCATCGCCGAGGACGGATCGCTCGCGGGGGCCGACGACGGCGCGTTCGTCCTGCCCGAGGAGGCGCGGATCCGCGTGCCGCACCCGGTGCTGCTCGGCGAGACCCGCGATGCCTGGTCGCAGGTGTTCGCCGACTACGAGATCCTGCAGCCGTTCCCGCAGCTCGCCCTGCCCGTCTTCGCGCTCACCGAAGCCGAACGCGACGGCGACGAGCTTCCGCGCCTGGCGGGCGCGCCGCTGTCGCGCCGGGAGACGGTCCGCCTGATGGGGCCGACGTGGTTCCCGTTCGAGTCCCGGCGGGAGCCCGGCGATCCGTGCATCGTCCGCCCGCTGGGAGGCGGGCCGTGCCTCATCGTCGCCCTGACCGCCGACCTCTACTCCGGCAGGCCGGACCCGCTGGGCGTCCGGAGCGTGCGCCTCGGCCCGAACCCGGCGTCGCCGTGGGAGACGCCGCCCGGCCCGCTCCGGTTCGGCGACCTCGACCCGGCCACCGTGTCGGACGCCCTCCTCGAACTCACCGCCCTCATGGACGGCGGGAACGCGGTGTGACGGCGGACGAGAACGGCCTGACCCTCCCGGACGCCTGGCTCGGCGACCTGCATCCGCGGCGCGGCGGCGTCCCGCTGCCGGTCGCGGCACCGGCGCGGACGGCGCCGCGCCGGTCGCGCGCGCTGCTGCGCGAGCACGCCGACGCCGTCGCGTCCCTCGTGGAGGGCGGGCACGGGGACCCCGGGCTCGCGGCGGCGGCGCGGCGGCACCTGGACGGGACGCCGGACCCGGCGGGGGCGGCGGCGGTCGCCGCGGTCGCGTCCGTGCACGGCGGCCGGGCCGGGCTGGACCGCGCGCACCGGGCGTTCTTCGAGGCGTGGGCCGCCGAGCACGGGCTCCCGTTCGCCGTCTGCGCGATGGTGGAACTGGGCCGCACGTGGGCCGACCGGGAAGCGCCCGGCGGCCGGATCGGCGCCGTCCGCCTCGCCGACGACGCCTTCCCCCGCATCGGCGGCTCGATCCACCGCCGCGCCCGGATGCTGCTGGCCGCGGCGGGCGACGGCCAGTACGCGGACGCCGTGCGCCGCCTGGAGGAGCACCGGGGCACGGCGGCGGCCCGCGCGCTGACGGCGTACCTCGTCCCGACCAGGCGGGACTGGGTGGCCGCCGCGCTCGCGGAGGTCGAGACCTCCGCCGAGAGGCACGGCCTCCGATGGTTCCCGCTGTACTCGCTCGGCGGCCCCGAGGACCTCGCGAGCCCGCTCGTCCGACTCGGGCGCGACGACGTCCACCGGGGCCTGCTCGCCTCCGTGCTCGACGGGCTCGGCGCGGACGCCCTCCCGTGGCTCGCCGACCACGCCGCGGACGCGAGCCTGTCCCGCAGCGACCGCCGCCTCCTGTTCGAGGCGACGGCCGCGCTCCCCGCCGACGCGGCGTTCCGGACGCTGCTGGACCGGCGGGACGACGCGGACGCGCGGCCCGCGCTCCGCGCGGCGATGCGGCGGTTCCCGGTGCGGGCGCTGCGGCTGCTGGCGGCGGCGGGGAAGGAGACCCGCGACCTGCTGGACGACCACGTCCGGGCGAACCGCGCGACGGTCGACGCGATGCTCCCGGACCTGCCGGAGGCCGCGCGCGCGGCCGCGGCGGCCGCCGCCGCCGCGCACGTCCGGGTGCCGGACGCGCCGCCCGGCGCCGTCCCGGCCGTCCTCGCCGACCCCCTCTGGAACCGCCCGGTCAGGCCGGTCGCGGCGGGGCTGGAGCCGCCCCCGGACCGGGAGACGGTGTGGCGCGACGGCGACCGGGAGGAGTGGCTGGCCACCGAAACGCCCGGGATCCCGGTTCCGGACGACCCGGACTGGGCCGAGCGCGCCGAGTCCTGCCGCCGGGGGCCCTTCTCGCGGGAGGAGGCCGAGCTCCTCCTGTACGGGCCGGACGACCTGGTCCGGCCGCTGCTCGCCGACTGGACCGGCTACCGCGGCGCCGACGGCGGCGCGCTCGCGCGCGTCCTCGTCGCCCGGCACGGCCGCGCCGTGTTCCGCGCCGCGGCGGCCCTCGCCGACGACGAGCCCGCCCGGTACGGAGACGTGCTGCTGCCGTTCCTGGACGCCGAGACGGCGGCGCGCGCGTGCGGCTGGGCGGTCCGCCGCGCCCCCGTCGACGCGGCGGGCCTGGCGTGGCTCGACCGGCACGGCCCCGCCGCGGTGCCGTTCCTCGTCCCGGCGGCGCTCGGCGCGAAGATCCGGCCGCGCCGCGCCGCCGAGACCGGGCTGCGCCGCATCGCCGCGCGGTGCGGCGCGGAGAGCACCGTCGCGGCCGCCCCGCCGGAGGCGAGGGAGGCGCTGCGGACGCTGCTGGCCGCGCACCCGGCGCAGACCGGGCTCGCGGTGGTCGCGGCGGTCCCCGACTGGGCCGACCCGGCGGGGCTCCCGCAGGTGCTCGTGCGCGGCGGCGACCGCGCCCTCCCCGCCGCCGCGGCCCGGACGCTCCTCGAGCTGCTGACGCTGCCCGCGTCCGCCGCCGCGGACCTGACCGGCGAGGTCCGGGCCGCGTGCGACCCCGAGTCCCTCGCCGCGTTCGGCCGCGCGGTCTTCGACCGGTGGCTGGAGGCGGGCGGCCGGGCGCGGGACGGGTGGGCGCTGACCCAGCTCGCCGCGACCGGCGACGCCGGGACCGTCCGGCGGCTCGCCCCGCTCGTCCGCGCGTGGGGGGACGGCGTCGGCGTCCCGCGCGCGGCGCGCGGCCTGGACGTGCTCGTCGCGATCGGCACCGACGCGGCGATGGGCGCGCTCTACGACATCGCGCTGCGGGCGAAGTCGTCCGGCCTGTGGCGGGAGGCGCGGACCCGGTTCGACCGGGCCGCCGCCGAGCGCGGGCTCACGCCCGAGCGGTACGCGGACCGGCTCGTCCCGGACTTCGGCCTGGCCGCCGACGGGAGCATGGTGCTCGACTACGGGCCGCGCCGGTTCACCGTCGGGTTCGACGAGCAGCTCCGCCCCTACGTCGCGGACGAGTCCGGCCGGGCGCGCAAGGCCCTGCCGAAGCCGGGCGCCAAGGACGACCCCGTCCGCGCCCCCGCCGCCCACGCGGCGTTCGCGGCGCTGAAGCGCGACGTCCGCGCCGTCGCGTCCGACCAGCGCCGCCGCCTGCAGCGGGCGATGGTGGCGGGCCGCCGGTGGGAGCCCGCCGAGTTCCGCGACCTCGTCGCCGGGCACCCGCTCGTCCGGCACCTCGCGCGCCGCCTCGTCTGGACGGCGCACGACGGCGGCGCGGTGACGGCGTTCCGGGTCGCCGAGGACGGCACGTTCGCCGACGTCGACGACGACGCCTGCACGGTTCCCGAACCGGCGCGGATCGGGCTGCCGCACCCGCTGCACCTGGGCGCCGAGGCCGTCGCCGCGTGGTCGCGGGTGTTCGCCGACTACGAGATCCTGCAGCCGTTCCCGCAGCTCGACCGGGCCGTCGTCGTCCTGACCGAGGCGGAGCGGCGGCGCGGCGACCTGGACCGGCTCCGGGGCGTCCGGATCCCCGCCGCCGAGGCGGCCGCGCTGCACCGGCGCGGCTGGTCCACCGACCGGTACCGCGCGATCGAGCGGACCGTCGCGGGCGGCCACCGCATCGAGGTCGAGGTCGACGACCGCGGCGCCGAGCACGTCCTCGGGACGGTCCGGCTCCGCGGCGGCGCGCGGACGTTCGGCGCACTGGACCCGGTCGTCCTGTCGGAGGCCCTGGCCGGCCTGACCGCGTCCGGGGTCTGACCGGCCCGCCGGCCCCGCCCGATTTCCCCTATCCGCCCGGACGGTGCCAGCATGATCGGCACCGCGCCGAAGTGTCCGACGCGCTTGCCACACTGGTCGCCACGGCCCGGTCGGCCGCCCGATGAACCCCCCCCGGAAGAAGGACATGACTCAGGACACCCACGAGCTGCAGCGGCCGCCCGCCGAAGTCCGGTACGCCGCCGAGCTGGAGAAGCTCGCCCAGGACGACACGGGCCCGAAGCCCCCGGGATGGGCGCTGAGCCTGACGGCCGCGCGCCGGTTCATCGTCGGCGACGACGGGCTCGGCGTCACCCGCAAGTTCGTCGGCGACACCGCGCTGATCGACCGGGCGCTGGTGACGCTCGCGACCAGCCGCGGGCTGATGCTGGTCGGCGAGCCCGGCACCGCGAAGTCGCTGCTGTCGGAACTGATCGCGGCCGCGGTCAGCGGCACCTCCACGCTGACGATCCAGGGCGGCGCCGCCACCACCGAGGACCAGATCAAGTACTCGTGGAACTACGCGCTGCTCGTGTCGGAGGGGCCCTCCACCCGGTCGCTGGTGCCCGCGCCGCTGCTCACCGGGATGTCGGAGGGCCGGGTGGTGCGGTTCGAGGAGATCACCCGCTGCCCCCTCGAAGTGCAGGACTCCCTGCTGTCCCCGCTGTCGGACCGCGTCATGGCGATCCCCGAGCTGGCCGGCCCGGAGTCGATGGTGTTCGCCCGCGACGGCTTCAACGTCATCGCCACCGCCAACACCCGCGACCGCGGCGTCAACGAGATGAGCGCCGCGCTGAAGCGGCGGTTCAACTTCGAGACGGTGTTCCCCATCGCCGACTTCGCCGTCGAGCTCGACCTCGTCGAGGCGGAGGCGAGCCGGCTGCTGGAGCGCAGCGGCGTGCAGGCCCCGCCGCGCCGGGACGTCCTGGAGGTGCTGGTCACCGCGTTCCGCGAGCTGCGCGCGGGCGTCACCGAGGAGGGCCGGTCGCTGGACCGCCCGCAGGCGGTGATGAGCACGGCCGAGGCCGTGTCGGTCGCGCACGCCGTCGGAGTGCGGGGCTGGTTCCTGCGCGGGGAGCCGGGCGGCGCCGCCGACATCGTCGAGTGCCTCGCCGGGACCGCCGCCAAGGACAACCCCGACGACCTCGCCCGGCTGCGCCGCTACCTGGAGCAGCAGGCGCCCCGCCGCAAGGGCGAGCAGTGGAAGGCCCTGCACGGCGCCCGGCACCTGCTGCCCGGCTGATGGCGGTCACGTTCATCGGGGTCCGGCACCACAGCCCCGCCTGCGCCCGCCTCGTCCGCGAGACGATCGAGCGGCTCCGGCCCGCGCACGTCCTCGTCGAGGGGCCCGTCGACTTCACCGGACGGCTGGACGAGCTGCTGCTCGGCCACGAACCGCCCGTCGCGATCTTCAGCTACCACCGGGACGGCGAGCGGGTCGGCCGCTCCTGGACGCCGTTCTGCGGCTACTCGCCCGAGTGGATCGCGCTGCACGCGGGCCGCGCGGCGGGCGCCGCCGTCCGGTTCATCGACCTGCCCGCCTGGCACCCCGCCCTCGCCGACCGCGACAACCGGTACGCCGACGCCGAGAAGCGGTACGCCGAGGTGACCGGGCGGCTGCTGCGCGAGTTCGCCGTCGACAACACCGACGTCCTGTGGGACCACCTGTTCGAGATCGCCGATGCGGACGGGCTCGCCGAACGCCTCGACGCCTACTTCGACCTGCTGCGCGGCGAGGCCGACACCGGCGCCGACGACACGGCCCGCGAGGCGTACATGGCGCGGTGGATCCGCGCCGCCGAGGCCGACGCGGACGGCCGTCCCGTCGTCGTCGTGACCGGCGGGTTCCACACCCCCGCGCTGCGCGCCCTCGCCGCCGCGCCGGACCCGGACGGCGGCGCGGGCTGGCCGGAGGTCCCCGCGCCCACCGACGGGACCGAGGGCGGCAGCTTCCTCGTCCCGTACTCGTTCCGGCGGCTCGACGCGTTCACCGGCTACCAGTCCGGCATGCCGTCCCCCGAGTACTACGAGCGCCTCTGGGCGGACGGCCCGCACGGCGCGGCCGCCGCGCTCACCGAGTCCGTCGTGGCGCGGCTGCGGAAGCGGCGGCAGGCCGTCTCCACCGCCGACCTCATCGCCGCCCGCACCCTGACCGACGGGCTCACCCGGCTGCGCGGCCACCGCGCGCCCGCCCGCACCGACCTGCTGGACGGCCTGGTCGCCGCGCTCGTCGCCGACGACCTGGACCAGCGGCTCCCGTGGACGTCCCGCGGCCCGCTCGGGCCCGGCGCCCACCCGGCCGTCGTGGAGATGGTCGCGGCGCTCAGCGGCGACCGCGTCGGCCGGCTGCACACCGACACGCCCGCGCCGCCGCTCGTCCACCACGTCGCGGCGGAACTGGAGCGGCTCGGGCTCGACAAGGCCGGCCCGCTCACGGTCAAGCTCACGCAGCCGCGCGGGCTGGAGCGCAGCCGCGCCCTGCACCGGCTGCGCGTCCTGCGGATCCCCGGTTTCCAGCGCGAGTCCGGGCCCGACAGCGGCGCCGACCAGGTGCTGGAGGAACGCTGGCGGATCGACGCCGCCGACCCGCACGGCGAGCGGGAGGCCGCGCTGATCGAGGCGGGCGCGTACGGGCCGACGCTTGCGGACGCGGCCGCCGCCGTCCTGGACGGGCGCGGCGCCCGCGCCGGCACCGACGTGGAGGGCCTCGCGGGCGTGCTGTTCGACGCGGCGCTGTGCGGGTGCGCCGACCAGTCCGGCCGCGTCGCCGCGTCCCTCGCCGCCGGGATCGGCGCCGCGTCGGACGTGGCCGCGCTCGGCGCCGCCCTCGAGGTCGTCCTCGGGCTGTGGCGGCACGACCGGGTGCTCGGCACCGCCGGGAGCCCCATGTTCGGGTCCGTGATCGCCGAGTGCACGGACCGGCTGCTGTGGCTGCTGGAGGGGATCCGCGGCGGCCCCGCCCCCGCCGACCTCGGCCGGCTGCGCGCCGCCGCCGCCCTCCGCGACGCGCTGCTGCACGCGTCCGCGCCGCCGTCCGCGGGCGGCCTCGGGCTGGACGCGGACGCGGCGCGCGGCGTCGCCCGGCGGCTCGCCGCCGCCCCGGACGTCCCGCCGGACCTGCGCGGCGCCGCGTTCGGCCTCGCCCGCGCCCTCGGCGACGCCGCCGACGCGGCCCGCGCCGTCCGCGGCGCCGCCGCCCCCGGCACGTTCGGCGACTGGCTCGCCGGGCTGTTCGCGCTCGCCCGCCAGGACGTCCTGGACACCGGCGGCGGCCTCCTCGGCGTGCTGGACGAACTCGTCGACGGGCTGACCGAGCACGAGTTCCTCGTCGCGCTGCCCGCGCTGCGGCAGGCGTTCGAGTTCTTCCCGCCCCGCGAGCGGGAGTCGATCGCGCACGGCCTGCTGGAGCACCGCGGCGTGCGGGGCTCCGCCCGCGCCCTGCTGCGGCCCGCCGCCGTCGACCCGCTGCTGGTCGCCGAGGCCCGCGAGCTGGAGGAGCGGGTGGGCCGCGCCCTCGCCGCCGCGGGCCTCGCGGACGCCCCCGAGGACGGCCCCACCGAGCAGGGCCGCACCGAGCAAGGCCGCACCGAGCAGGGCCGCACCGAGCAAGGATCGAAGGCATGACGACCCCCGACCTGGAACGCTGGCGGCTGATCCTGGGCGCGCCTGCCGACCCCGCCACCGGCTGCCCGACCGGCGAGGCCGCCGCCCGCGACGCCGCCCTCGACTGGCTGTACGGGCGCGACCCCGACCTCGCCCGCCGCGGCGTGCGCCGCGGCGGCGGGCGCGGCGCGGGCGGCGGGCCGGGCGGCGGCGACGCCGACCGCACCGACGACCGCACCGGCGGCAGCGGGCCGTCGCAGCTCACCACCGTCGACTGGCTCGACGCGGTGCACCGGCTGTTCCCGAAGGAGACGATCGAGCGGATCGAGCGGGACGCCGTCGAACGCTACGAGATCCACGACGTCGTCACCGACCCGGCCGTCCTGGAGCGCATCGAGCCCGACCAGACGCTCCTCAAGGCCGTCCTGCGCACCAAGCACCTCATGAACGACGAGGTGCTGGCGCTCGCCCGCCGCATCGTCGAGCAGGTCGTGCGGCAGCTGATGGAGAAGCTCGCCACCGAGGTGCGGCAGGCGTTCCACGGCACCCGGACGCGGCGGCCCAGCCGCATCAAGCACTCCCGCAACTTCGACTTCCACCGCACGATCCGCGCGAACCTCGCCCACTACCGCCCGGACGAGCGGCGCCTCTACATCGAGGAGCCGAAGTTCCTGTCGCGCACCCGGCGGCACGTCGAACGGTGGCAGCTCATCCTGCTGGTCGACCAGTCCGGCTCGATGCTGGGCTCGGTCGTCCACTCGGCCGTCACCGCCGCGTGCCTGTGGGGGCTGCCGGGCCTGCAGACGCACCTGATCGCGTTCGACACCTCCGTCGTCGACCTCACCGACGACGTCACCGACCCCGTGGAGCTCCTCATGAAGGTGCAGCTCGGCGGCGGCACCGACATCGCCCGCGCGGTCGCTTACGGCGCCGGGCTGGTGGAGAACCCGCGCCGCACGATCGTCGCCGTCGTCTCCGACTTCTACGAGGGCGGCGACGCGAACCGGCTCGTCCGGGACGTGCGCAGGCTCGCCGAGCAGGGCACCCACGTGCTCGGCCTCGCCGCGCTCGACGAGGACGCCAACCCCGACTACGACCGGGACCTCGCCCGCCGCCTCGCGAACGCGGGCGCGCACATGGGCGCGATGACGCCCGGGGAGCTCGCCGAGTTCGTCGCGGAGAGGATCGGCCGATGACCGCCGCCGCGCCCACGCGGGCCGACCTGCTGTCGCTCACACCGGACGCGCTCGCCGCCCTCGCCAACCGGGGCCTCGTCAAGCGCGCCGCCAAGGACCTCGACGCCGGCAACGGGCCGGAGATCACCACCTCCGCCGACGGCGGCGTCGAGGGCGCGTTCCCCGACGGGACCCGCGCGTCCCTGCCCGCCGGCGCCGGGCTCGACGCCGCCACCTGCACCTGCGCGGCCACGGGCGCCTGCCGGCACCGCATCTGCCTCGTCCTCGCCTACCAGCGCGCCCACGCCGGGGACGGCGACGGCTCCGGCGACGCCCCCGGCGTGGGCGCGCTGGTAGGCGA
>NZ_QHJN01000119.1:0-25099 GCF_003947565.1 Actinomadura sp. WAC 06369
TCCGGTGCGCCGTTTGCCGGCGGCCAGGCCCCCGCGTTCGGCGGCGCCGTCGGTGTCTCGATGAAGGCCCCGGCCGACCGCGTGTCGGTGGCCTCACGGGCGCCCCGGCAGCGGCGCGCTCGTCCGGTGCGCCGGTTGCGGGCGGGCAGGTCCCCGCGTTCGGCGGCGCCGCCGGTGTCTCGATGACGGCGCGGACCGCTCGCGTGTCGGTGGCCGGGCGGGCGCCCCGGCAGCGGCGCGCTCGTCCGGCCGCCGTTGGGGCGGGCACGCTCCGTGTGCGGCGGTGCTGCCGGGGTCTGATGGCTGGAGCGCCCGTTGGCTGCTCTCGGTCGTCGACTGGACGGCCACCGTTGGCCGGGCTCGCCCGTGGCTCGGCTTGACCGGAGCGGGGTCATGGTGTGGGTCATGGAGGCCGCGTGTGGGTGAGATGTCTCATGTGTCGCGGTCTGGGGTGCAGGGCCGGAGATGTGCGGGTGTGACCCCGGGTGCGATGAACCGGGTCTGACGTGCGAAGATGTCGGGCGGACGGGGCCCGGAGCGGGTCGCGCGCGGAGCCGTGCGGCGCCTCGGCGAGGGGTGTCGGCGGGACGTCTTGACCCGGGGTGAGTCACGCGTCGGGTCATGGCCGGCGGGTGCGCGGCTTTATGGGGCGGGGGAGGTCCGTATGGCGAGATTTGCTTTGCGAGCCGGATTTAGCATCGCGTGCAGTGGGCGCTCAGTTGGGCGGGCCGTGATCACCCATTGCGGTTATTGGCGGGCACGCGAATGCCGCCTCCCGGACTTCCGCAATGCGATACGCGGGGAAGGGCCGGGTGTTCACGAACGGGTCTCGCGGGAGCGTTTCCCGGACGGCGGAAGGCGTCCGGCTCGCCGGCCGGACCGTTCTCGCGCGGACGGGCGCGGAGGCGCGCCCGCGGGCGCGGGGCGGGGGAGCGGTGTCGGGCGGCGGGCCTCCGGTACGGGAATGATCTTGGCGGGCGGGTGTTGTCGAGGATGGCAGTTGCGCGACCGCCGCGACGTGCGGAACGGCGCGGCGTGACGAGCGTCACTCGGTCGGGACGCCCTGTGGGGAGGTTCACACGGGCCGTCGCGCAGGGGTTCCGGACGGTCGCCGGAACGGTCCGCCGGCGCGCCGCGGACCCCGCGGCGGAGGCCCGGAGCGTCCCGCCGAACGGTACCTTCTGCCGCAAACCGGGCTGGAATGGGGGGTTTTTCACGATCTTTCGAAAGTCCCAGCAAGGTGCAGGGATCGACTTCCGGACCGTCCAAGTTGTGTACACTCCGTATTGAGGACACTCCGGGGAGTGATTTTCGTGAATTTGTGGTGGGCTAAACGGCACTTCACGTTGCCTTATGGGGCAACAACTCGCTAGTTTCCCAACCCGTCCGACTCCGTCGAGTGGAAACCTGAGGTGACCCGGCGTGGCTCTTCCGCCCCTAACCCCCGAACAGCGCGCCGCAGCCCTGGAGAAGGCTGCCAAGGCCCGCAAGGAGCGGGCCGAGGTTAAGAACCGGCTCAAGCACGGGGGAACCTCGCTCGCCGAGGTTCTCAAGGAGGGTCAGTCCGACGACGTCATCGGGAAGATGAAGGTGTCGGCCCTCCTGGAATCGCTGCCCGGTGTGGGCAAGGTCCGTGCGAAGCAGATCATGGAGCGCCTGGGCATCGCCGAGTCCCGCCGCGTGCGGGGCCTCGGCGCCAACCAGCGCGCCTCCCTGGAGCGTGAGTTCGGCGGAAGTGCGAACCGCTGACGCGCGACTCACGGACGGGCGCGGCGGTCTGACCGCCGCGGCCGGCTCCGGGCTGCCCGGAAACGGGGCGCCGGGCACCGGGACGACCGGTGCCGGGCTCCCCGGCGGGCGCCCCGGCGCGGGCACCACCTCGTCCGACTCCGGCGCACCCATGACTGCGCCGGAAGGCTCCCCCACGCACGAACCGCTCGCCCGTCGGCTGACGGTCCTCTCCGGGCCGTCGGGCGTCGGCAAGAGCACGGTCGTCGCCGAGATCCGGCGCTCACACCCCCGGGTGTGGCTGTCGGTCTCGGTGACCACCCGGGCCCCCCGCCCGGGCGAGACGCACGGCGTGCAGTACTTCTTCGTCGACGACGCCGGTTTCGACCGGCTCGTCGCCGAAGGGGAGCTCCTCGAATGGGCCGAGTTCGCCGGGAACCGCTACGGCACCCCCCGCAAGCCCGTCGAGGAGCGGCTCGCCCGCGGCGAGCCCGTCCTGCTGGAGATCGACCTGCAGGGCGCCCGGCAGGTGCGGGGCACCATGCCGCAGGCGCAGCTGGTGTTCCTCGCGCCGCCGTCCTGGGAGGAGCTGGTCCGCCGCCTCACCGGCCGCGGCACCGAGCCGCCCGAGGTGATCGAACGGCGCCTGGACGCCGCCCGCGTCGAGCTCGCCGCCGAGAAGGAGTTCGACGTCACGCTCGTCAACACGTCCGTCCGGGACGTGTGCTCCGAGCTGCTAACCTTGATGGCTGTTCAATGACCGAAGTCCGCCCTCCGGCGGACACGGCCCGCACCCTAGTGGAAGGCCACGGAGTGGCAGCCAGCAGCGAAGGCATCACCAACCCGTCGATCGACGAGCTCCTCGAGGTCGTCGACACCAAGTACGGCCTCGTGAGCATCGCGGCCAAGCGCGCCCGGCAGATCAACGCCTACTACGCCCAGCTCGGCGAGGGCCTGCTGGAGTACGTCGGGCCGCTCGTCGAGACCCAGGTGCAGGAGAAGCCCCTGTCCATCGCGCTCCGCGAGACGCGCGAGGGCCTCCTCAACGCCGAGCCCATCGAGGGCTGAGACCACCCGGGCCGCCCGCCGGAACCGGCGGCACGGCCCGAACGGACCGGGCGCCGCGCCTGGGGAGCGTGAGCCGGGCCGGTGAGCCGGGAGAGTGACAGCCATGAGCACCGGTAAGCCCCGCGTCGTCCTCGGCGTCGGCGCGGGCATCGCCGCGTACAAGGTGTGCGAGCTGCTGCGGCGGCTCACCGAGTCGGGCCACGACGTGCGCGTCGTCCCCACGGCGGACGCGCTGCGCTTCGTCGGCGAGCCCACCTGGGCGGCGCTGTCGGGCCACCCGGTGTCCCCGAACGTCTGGGACGGCGTCTCCGAGGTCCCGCACGTCCGGCTCGGGCAGACCGCCGACCTCGTGTTCGTCGCGCCCGCCACCGCCGACCTGCTCGCCCGCGCCGCGCACGGCCTGGCCGACGACCTGCTCACCAACACCCTGCTCACCGCCCGCTGCCCGGTGGTGTTCGCGCCCGCGATGCACACCGAGATGTGGGAGCACCCCGCCACCCGCGACAACGTCGCGACGCTGCGGGCCCGCGGCGCGATCGTCGTCGAGCCCGCCTCCGGGCGGCTCACCGGCGCCGACACCGGCCCCGGGCGGCTGCCCGACCCCGCCGAGCTGTTCGAGGTCGCCCGCCGCGTCCTCGCGCGCGGCGACCGGGAGCGCGGCGACGCCGCGCGCGACCTCGCCGGACGGCACGTCGTGGTCTCCGCCGGCGGGACGCGCGAGGCGATCGACCCCGTCCGGTTCATCGGCAACCGCTCGTCCGGCCTGCAGGGGTACGCGCTCGCCCGCACCGCCGTCGCGCGGGGCGCCCGCGTCACGGTCGTCGCCGCCAACGTCGCCCTGCCCGACCCGGCCGGCGCCCGCGTCGTGCCCGTCGGGTCCGCGGAGGAGATGCGCAAGGCCGTCCTGGAGGCCGCCGGGGACGCCGACGCGGTCGTGATGGCCGCGGCCGTGGCCGACTTCCGGCCCGCCGCCTACCAGGGGTCGAAGATCAAGAAGACGCCGGACGGCGAGCCGGAGCCGATCGCGCTCGTCAAGAACCCCGACATCCTTGCCGAGCTCGGCGAGCGCCGCCGCCCCGGCCAGGTGATCGTCGGGTTCGCGGCCGAGACCGACGACGTCCTCGCCAACGGCCGGGCCAAGCTCGTCCGCAAGCGCAGCGACCTCCTCGTCGTCAACCAGGTCGGCGAGAACCTCGCGTTCGGGACGCCCGACAACGCGGCGGTGGTGCTCGACGCGGACGGCTCCAGCGTCGACGTGCCGCGCGGCGCGAAGGAGGAACTGGCCGACACCGTGTGGGATCTGGTCGCCGCCCGCCTGAAACCTCGATCCTGATCGGTCCCGCTAGACTGCTGGGACCCTCGGGTCGCCCGGGCGAGGCGACCCCCGCCGAACCGAAGAACCATCCGTCCTGCGACGTCAGTCAGCAGCCGCTGCAAGGAGTTCACGTACGTGTCTCGCCGCCTGTTCACCTCCGAGTCCGTCACCGAAGGACACCCGGACAAGATCGCGGACCAGATCAGTGACGCGATCCTCGACTCGATGCTCAAGGACGACCCGACGAGCCGGGTCGCCGTCGAGACCATGATCACGACCGGCCAGGTGCACGTGGCCGGCGAGGTCACCACCGAGACCTACGTGGACATCCCGAGCATCATCCGGGAGAAGATCCTCGAGATCGGCTACGACTCGTCCAAGAAGGGCTTCGACGGCCACTCCTGCGGCGTGTCGGTGTCCATCGGCGCCCAGTCGCCCGACATCGCGCAGGGCGTCGACGACGCCTACGAGACCCGCTCGGGCGACGACCGCGACAAGCGCGGCGACGAGCTGGACCGGCAGGGCGCGGGCGACCAGGGCCTGATGTTCGGCTACGCCACCAACGAGACCCCCGAGCTGATGCCGCTGCCGATCACGCTGGCGCACCGGCTCGCGCAGCGGCTGTCGGCCGTCCGCAAGGAGGGCACCGTCCCCTACCTGCGCCCGGACGGCAAGACGCAGGTCACCATCGAGTACGACGGCGACCGCGGGGTCCGCCTCGACACCGTCGTCGTGTCGTCGCAGCACGCCCCCGACATCGACCTCAAGGAGCTCCTGACGCCCGACGTCAAGGAGCACGTGGTCGACCCGGTGCTGGCCGCGTTCGAGCTCGACACCGAGGGCTACCGGCTGCTGGTGAACCCGACCGGCCGCTTCGAGATCGGCGGCCCGATGGGCGACGCCGGCCTCACCGGCCGCAAGATCATCGTGGACACCTACGGCGGCATGGCCCGCCACGGCGGCGGCGCCTTCTCCGGCAAGGACCCGTCCAAGGTCGACCGCTCCGCCGCGTACGCGATGCGCTGGGTCGCCAAGAACATCGTGGCCGCCGGGCTCGCCGACCGCGCCGAGGTCCAGGTCGCCTACGCGATCGGCAAGGCGCACCCCGTCGGCGTGTTCGTCGAGACCTTCGGCACCGAGAAGGTCGACCCGGAGAAGATCGAGAAGGCCGTCGACGAGGTCTTCGACCTGCGTCCCGGCGCGATCGTCCGCGACCTCGACCTGCTCCGCCCGATCTACTCCCAGACGGCCGCCTACGGCCACTTCGGCCGTTCCGAGCCCGACTTCTCCTGGGAGTCCACGGACCGCGCGAAGGCGCTGGCCGCCGCCGCCGGACTCTGACGGACGCACCCGGCCCCGGACGCACCGCGCGTCCGGGGCCTTCGGCGCGCCCTCAGGACGGGCAGCGCGCGCCGTGCCGCAGGGCGCCGTACCGGGCCGCGAGCGTGTAGCGGCCCGCCGCCGGGGCCTCCAGCCGCACGAACCGGCCCTCGCGGCGCAGGCACGCGCCGCCGCCGACGTCCAGCCACGGCGACCAGGCGACCCGCACCGGCACCGACCCGGCGGCGGGCATGTCCACGACGAGCCGCCCCGCGTCCAGCCGCGCCACCGTGCCGGGCGCCCCCACCAGCGGCGTCGCGTGCCGCACGCGGAACAGCCGCCAGTGGTCGTCGCGCCACACCTCCGCCAGGTACGCCGGCTCCGACCGGACGAGCGCCGCCTCCTCCTCGGCCGCCCAGTCGACCTCCTGCGCCGGGAGCACCACCCACTTGACCGCCCACTCGTGCAGCCAGTCGCGGTACGACTCGGCGGTGAGCGCGCCCTCCTCGTAGAACAGCCCGTGCCGTTCTGCGTCGACCTGCCGGTTCCACCCCCGCGCCAGGACGAACCCGCGGGCCAGACCCGACGACTCCCAGTGCGACCGCAGCGGCACGACCTCGATGCGGCTCTCGTCCGCGTCCAGCGCCTCCAGCTCGGCGACGAGGCCGCGCGCGTGGTCGGCGGCGCGGGCCGCGGGCTCGGTGTGGACGAGGTCGTCCACGGGCTTCACGACCTGCCAGGCGGCCGTCACGACGAACGCCAGCGACAGCGCGGCCAGCCGCGCCCGGCCCCGCACGCACCCGACGGCGACCAGCAGGAACATGCCGCCGAACAGCAGCGACAGGCGCTCCACGTTGCTGCCCACCGGCGAGGGGATCAGCCACGTCAGCAGGATCCCGGCGAGGTACACGCCGGCGCCCAGCCGGACGAACCGCCACGTCGCGGGCGCGCAGACGAGGATCGCGAGGACGCTCGCCACCGTCGGGAGCACGATCGCGTCGAACGAGATCGGCTGCACCCCGCCGAACGGGAACAGCACGCTCGTCGTCCCGGACACCACCGGCAGCCCCGCCCCGACGGCGGCCGCGGCGCGGAACCGCCGGGTCAGCACCAGCGTGCCCGACAGCACCAGCAGGAACAGCCCCGCCACCGGGCTCGCCAGCGACGCGAGCAGGCTGCACGCGACCATGCCGGCGCCCCGCCGCGCGGGCGTGCCGCGCCGCGTGAACACCAGGGCGGTCGCCGCGAGCGCGAACGTCAGGCCGAGCCCGAACGTCGTCCGTCCGGAGGCGCTGTTGCAGGCCAGCGCGAACGCCGCCCAGACTGCCGCGGGCAGCGCCACCGGCGCGCGGAACCGCACGAGCAGGTGCGCGGTCAGCACGGCCGACAGGACGCCCGTCACGGTCGCGACCGTCCGGATCCCGAACAGCGCCATAACGTACGGGGAGAGGACGCTGTAGGAGACGGGATGCATCCCGCCGTACCAGGAGAAGCTGTACGCGGCGCCGGGGTGCGCGGCGGCGAAGTCCGTCCAGGCGGCCTGCGCGGCGAGGTCGCCGCCCTCGGTCGCGAGCAGCAGCGCCCACGCCAGGTGCAGCACCAGGGCCGTCAGCGCCGCCGCCGTCACCGGATGCCGGGCGCTCGCGTACCGCCGCCACCCGGGCGCCGGCGGGCCGGAACGCCCCGCCCGCACGTCCCCGACCAGGTCCTCCGCCCGCCCGGGCGCCCGCGCGACGCTCACGGGACCTGCCGGGACACGGTGGGGGAAAGGGGGAGGGGAGGCATCCGCCAATGATTCACGCAACCGCTCCCCGGCACAAAACGGACCGCTCGTTCCTTCCCTGCCCAGTCCGGGAAAGATCCCGCCTGTAGGCGGTGGGACGCGGGGGCGCGGGCAGGGAGCGGTCCGGCGTCGGAGGTCGGAGGGGTCTGATAGGACGGGGACGTGACCAAGGCGGCCGGGGGAGACAGCGGGGGAGCGGAGCTGATCCCCGGGCTCGCCGACCTGCCGCGGACGCCGGCGAAGACACCCGCCAAGACACCGGCGAAGCCGCCCAAGAAGGGCGCGAAGGCGCCCGCCGCGGAGCTGCCGGTCGCGCGGGTCGCCGTCGACATCCCGCTGCCGCACCTCGACCGGCCGTTCGACTACCTGGTGCCCGCGAAACTCGACGCCGAGGCGGTGCCCGGGTGCCGGGTGCGGGTCCGGTTCCGGGGCCAGCTCGTGGACGGCCTGCTGCTCGAGCGGGTCGCCGAGAGCGACCACCGGGGCGCCCTGATGTACGTGGAACGGGTCACATCGCCCGAACCGGTCCTCACCCCGCAGGTCGCCGCGCTGGCGCGGGAGGTCGCCGACCGGTACGCCGGGACGTTCGCGGACGTCGTGCGGCTCGCCGTCCCGCCGCGGCACGCACGGGTCGAGGCCGAGCCGCCGCCGGACCCGCCGCCCCCGCTGGAGGAGGACGCGGGGCCGGGCCCGTGGGCCGAGTACCCGGCCGGGCCGTCGTTCCTCACCGCGCTGGCCGAGGGGCGGGCGCCGCGCGCGGTGTGGACGGCGCTGCCCGGGCCCCGCTGGACGGACGCGATCGCCCGGGCCGCCGCGACGGCGCTGCGCGCCGGGCGGGGCGCGCTGGTCGTGCTGGCGGACGGGCGCGACGTCGCGCGCGTGGACGCGGCGCTGGCCGAGGAGCTGGGGGAGGGGCGCCATGTCGCCCTCACCGCCGAGACCGGGCCCGCGGAGCGGTACCGCAGGTGGCTGGCGGTCCTGCGCGGCACGGCGCGCGCGGTCGTGGGGACGCGCGCGGCGATGTTCGCGCCCGTCGCCGACCTCGGCCTCGTCGTCCTGTGGGACGACGGCGACGACGTGCACGCCGAGCAGCACGCCCCCTACCCGCACCCGCGCGAGGTCCTGGCGCTGCGGGCGCACCGGTCGGGCGCGGCGGCGCTGTTCGGCGGGTTCACCCGGACGACCGAGGCGACCCGGCTGGTCGAGACCGGCTGGGCGCACGCGCTCGCCCCCGACCGGGCGCGGATCCGGCAGGTCATGCCGCGCG
Organism: Actinomadura sp. WAC 06369; assembly: GCF_003947565.1. Lineage (NCBI taxonomy): Bacteria > Bacillati > Actinomycetota > Actinomycetes > Streptosporangiales > Thermomonosporaceae > Actinomadura > Actinomadura sp. WAC 06369. The sequence goes on from NZ_QHJN01000119.1 coordinate 8,482, forward strand.
TCCGGTTCGCGGGGGAGGACGGGGAGCTGGCGCGGGACGCAGCCGCCCGCACGGCGCGGCTGCCGAACATGGCGTTCCAGGCGGCCCGTCGCGCCCTCGACGGCGGGCCGGTGCTGGTGCAGGTGCCGAGGCGCGGGTACGTGCCGGGGCTGGCGTGCGTCCGGTGCCGGACGCCCGCGCGGTGCGGCGCCTGCCAGGGGCCGCTGGCGCTGCCGTCGTCGCACGCCGCGCCGTACTGCCGGTGGTGCGGGCGGATCGCGGGCGACTGGCGGTGCGGGGAGTGCGGGTCCCCGCGGCTGCGCGCGATGGTGGTGGGCGCCAAGCGGACGGCCGAGGAGCTGGGCCGCGCGTTCCCCGGGGTGCCGGTGCGCACGTCGGGGCGGGACGCGGTCCTCGACCGGATCGGCCCGGAGCGGGCCCTGGTGGTGGCGACGCCGGGCGCGGAGCCGGCCGCCGAGGACGGGTTCGCGGCCGCGCTGCTGCTGGACGGCTGGGTCCTGCTGGGCCGCCCGGACCTGCGGGCCGCCGAGGAGGCGCTGCGCCGCTGGATGAACGCGGCGGCGCTCGTCCGCCCCGGGGGGCCGGTGGTCGTGGGGGCGGACGGGACGCTGCCGCCGGTGCAGGCGCTCGTCCGGTGGGACCCGGTGACGTTCGCGGAGCGGGAGCTGGCCGAGCGCCGCGAGGCGGGGTTCCCGCCGGCGGTGCGGATGGCGTCGCTGACCGGCGCGCCCGCCGCGATCCGCGAACTGCTGGCCGACGCGCGCCTCCCGGACGGCGCGGAGGTGCTGGGGCCCGTGCCGGTGGCGGCGGCGCCCGGCGGGCAGCGGGCCGAGGGCCCCGAGCGGGAGCGCGCGCTCGTCCGCGTCGCGCCGCGCGACGGTGCGGCGCTGGCGCGCGCGCTGAAGGAGGCCCGCGGCGTTCGCAGTGCGCGGAAAGCGGCGGAGGCCGTACGCGTCGAGATCGACCCCCTGGAGCTGATCTGACCAATAGGGTGATCCGGTGGCCGATAACTGGGTGGAGTCGACCGACCGCGACCTGCGGCGGTGGGCGGACGAGCGCGGAGAGAAGCTCGACGAGCAGGGCACGCGGATCCTGCTGGAGCTGATGCGGGACGAGCTGGGACTGCCGGGCCCGGGGGAGCTGACCCCCGAACGGCTCCGGAGCCTCCTGCTGGAGGTGTTCCCCGAGGCGGTCGTCGCGGCCGCCGACGACGTTCCCACCGTGCTGGCGGCGCTGCGCGGCGTCGTCGCGTACCTGCGCGACTCCGGGGCGGTCACCGCGCCGGACGCGGCCGCGCTGGAGATGGAGATCGACCGCGCCGCGCCCGAGTTCACCGAGATCGTCGGCGACTTCGACGCCGCCGAGCAGCAGGCCGCCGCGGAGGTCGTGGCGGGGCTGATGCGGGCCGACGGCGTCGCCATGGACGACCGGGAGGCCGTGGAGAGCTGGGTGCGCGAGTTCGACAGCCTTCCGGAGGCGGAGCGGTTCGCGCGCACCGAGGAGTACCTGCGGGAGGTCGAGGAGCGCGTCGTCCCGCCGGTGCGGATCGCGCCGGAGGCCGAGCTGGCCGCGGCGGCGCGCGCGTCCCGGCTCACCGCGGCGGTCGTCGCGCTGGCCGAGTGGACGGGCGAGCGGGAGCTGACCGAGCACGAGACCCTCACCGACGGCGACGCCGCGGAGGCGCGCCGCGTCCTCGGGCTGAAGGCGCCGGACGACGGGGGCGACGGCGAGCTGGAGCGGCTCTGGTGGGCGGCGGCCGCCGCCGAGGCGATCGACGTCGAGGGCGGCCGCGCCGCGCCCGGCGCGGCGCTGGCGGGGCTGCGGTCCGCCGACGACGCCGCGCTGCTGGCCGCGTGGCTGCCGCTGTTCGACGCCGTCGCGGTGCCCGAGCACGACTACGAGGACGGGCTCGACGCCGGCGAGCTGGTGCAGAACGCGCTGACCGGCGTCCTGATCCACCTGTACGAGCAGGACGAGCCGACCCCGCCGGACGAGCTCGTCGCCGCGATGATCGACCACATCGGGGAGCAGTACGTGGTCGAGGAGGAGGGCGCGGCGATGTCGCGGCTCCTCGCCGACGCGTTCCGCCGCGAGCTGGACGTCCTGGCGGAGTGGGGGATCGTCGAGCCGGCCGGGGACGCGGGCGGCCGCGCGCTGACGCCGCTCGCCGTGTGGGCCGTCCGGGAGCTGCTGGTGGCCGACGGGTTCCTGGCGCCGGTCGTCGGCGACCTGGCGGACGCGACGGCGGCGGAGCTGGTCGCGGGCCTCGTCTGGCACCGCCCCGACACGGCCGACGAGGAGATCGGCGGCTGGCTGGACGGCCGGGACGCGTCCGCGGCCGCCGCGGAGCTCCTCGACGTCATGCGGACCGGCGGTCCGGGCGCCCGCAGCCTCGCGGCGTCCGTCCTGCACCGCATCGGCGCGGAGGCCGCGCCCGTCGTGCGCGCCGCGGCCGGGCATCCGCTCGCCGCGCCGTACGCGGCGATGTGGCTTTCGGCGGCGGGCGACCCGGAGGGCCGGGAGCTGACCCGCGGCGAGTACCTGTGGGTGTTCGTCGACACCGTCGCCGGGATGATGGAGGCCGCCGACCCGGCCGAGGCCGTCGAGGCCGCGCTCGCCGACGTCCCGGCGGACGCCGACATGGCGGCCATGGTGGACGAGCTGTGGCGGATCGAGCACCCGGACCTGGTCGAGGTGCTGGAGGCCCTCGGGGACCACCACCCCGACCGGACCGTCGCGAAGACCGCCCGCACCGCCGCCTACAAGGCGCGATCCGCCTGACGCCTCCGTAAACTGGACGGTACGTCCCACGATCGAGCGTTCGACCCTGCAGGAAACGGAGCCCTCCTTGGCCGTCAAGCCCATCCGCCTCTTCGGCGACCCCGTGCTGCGCACCCCCGCCGAGCCGGTGAAGGACTTCGACAAGGAGCTGCGCAAGCTCGTGAAGGACCTCACCGACACGATGATCGACGCCCCCGGGGCGGGGCTGGCCGCGCCGCAGCTCGGCGTCGGCCTGCGCGTGTTCACCTACTACGTGGACGACCGCCTCGGGCACGTCGTCAACCCCACCCTCGACCTGTCGGACGAGCAGGAGACCGACGACGAGGGCTGCCTGTCGCTGCCGGGCCTGGCGTTCCCGACGCCCCGCGCCGTCGGGGTCGTCGCGAAGGGCTTCAACATGCACGGGGAGCCGATCACGCTGGAGGGCACGCACCTGCTGGCGCGCTGCGTCCAGCACGAGACCGACCACCTGGACGGCGTGCTGTTCATCGACCGGATGGACCCGGAGCAGCGCAAGGCCGCGATGAAGGCGATCCGCGAGGCCGAGTGGTTCGGCGAGCCGGCGCCGGTCGTGAAGGAGTCGCCGCACCGCACGCTCGGGAAGGCGCTCTGATGAAGCTCGTCTTCGCGGGCACGCCCGGCACGGCGCTGCCGTCGCTGGACGCGCTGCTGGCCTCCGACCACGAGGTCGCCGCCGTCGTCACCCGGCCGGACGGGCGGTCGGGCCGGGGCCGCCGCGTCACCGCGAGCCCCGTCGCCGAGCGCGCCGCCGCCGCCGGGATCGAGGTGCTCAAGCCGGCGAAGGCCCGCGACCCCGAGTTCCTCGACCGGCTGCGGGAGATCGCCCCCGACTGCTGCCCGGTCGTCGCCTACGGGGCGCTGCTGCCCCGGGAGGCGCTCGACATCCCCCGGCACGGCTGGGTGAACCTGCACTTCTCGCTGCTGCCCGCGTGGCGCGGCGCGGCGCCCGTCCAGCGCGCCATCCTGCACGGCGACGACGTGACGGGCGCGGCCACGTTCGAGATCGAGGAGGGGCTCGACACCGGCCCGGTGTACGGGGTGCTGACCGAGCCGATCCGGCCGGACGACACCTCCGGCGACCTGCTCGGACGCCTCGCCGTCGCGGGCGCGGGCCTGCTGCTGGACACGATGAACGGCATCGAGGCGGGGGTGCTGGAGGCGCGCCCGCAGCCGGGCGAGGGCGTGTCGCACGCCCCGAAGCTCACCCCCGGCGACGCCCGCGTCGACTGGACGTCCCCGGCGCGGCACGTCGACCGGCTCGTCCGCGCGTGCACGCCCGCGCCGGGCGCGTGGACGGAGTTCAGGGACGCGCGGCTGAAGCTCGGCCCCGTCCGCCCGGCGCCGCCCGACGCGGCGCCGCTGCCGCCGGGGCGGCTGCGGGCGGGCAAGGCGGAGGTGCTGGTCGGGACGGCCACGCACCCGGTCGTCCTCGGCGAGGTCCAGCCGCCCGGCAAGCGGCCGATGCCCGCCGCCGACTGGGCGCGGGGCGCCGCCATCGACGGTGAGGACGCGCTGCACTGATGCCGCACACCACCCGCGGACACGGCGGAAACCGGAACGGCCGCGGCCGGGGCCGGGGCGACGGCGGCGCCGGGCGGCGCCCCGGCGGCCCGCGCCGCACCGGACGCCCGCAGGACCTCGTCCGCCGCACCGCCTTCGACGTCATCCGCGCCGTCGAGACCCGCGACGCCTACGCCAACCTGCTGCTGCCGGCCCGGCTCCGCGACCGCGACCTCACCGGGCGCGACGCCGCGCTCGCCACCGAGCTGACCTACGGGACGCTGCGCGGCCGCGGCACCTACGACGCCGTCCTGGCGCTGTGCAGCGACCGCGAGCTGCGCCGCATCGACGCCCCGCTGCTGGACGTCCTGCGGCTCGGCGCCCACCAGATCCTCGCGACCCGCATTCCGCCGCACGCCGCCGTCGGCACGACCGTGGAGCTGGCGCGCTCGGTCGCGGGGCCCGGCCAGGCGAAGTTCGCGAACGCGGTGCTCCGCAAGGTCGCCGGGCGCGACCTCGCCGGCTGGCTCGCGATCGTCGCGCCGCCGGACGCCGAGCCGGTCGCGCGGCTGTCGGTCGCGCACAGCCACCCGAAGTGGATCGTGTCGGCGCTGCGCGACGCCGTGGGCGCCGCCGAGATCGAGGACCTGCTCGCCGCCGACAACGCCCGCCCGCGGGTGACGCTCGTCGCCCGCCCCGGCCGCGCCGAGGTCGCCGAGCTGGTCGAGGCGGGCGCCGAACCGGCCCCGTTCTCGCCGTACGGCGCCGTCCTGCCGGACGGCGACCCGTCCGCCGTCGCCGCCGTCCGGGAGGGCCGCGCCGCCGTCCAGGACGAGGCGAGCCAGCTCGTCGCGCTCGCGCTCGCCGAGGTCCCGGTGGAGGGGCGCGACGCGCGCTGGGCCGACGTCTGCGCGGGCCCGGGCGGCAAGGCGGGCCTGCTGTCGGCGGTCGCGACGCGGCGGGACGCGCGGCTGGTCGCCGCCGACGTCCAGCCGCACCGGGCGGGCCTCGTGCGGGGCGCCGTGGACGGCCGCGCCGGGGTGCTCGCCGCGGACGGCACCGCGCCGCCGTGGCGGCCCGGCGCCTTCGACCGGGTCATGGTGGACGCGCCCTGCACCGGCCTCGGCGCGCTGCGGCGCCGCCCGGAGGCCCGGTGGCGGCGCGGTCCCGAGGCGGTCGCCGAACTCGGCCCGCTGCAGCGGCGGCTGCTCGCGGCCGCGCTCGACGCGACCCGGCCGGGCGGGGCGGTGGCCTACGTCACGTGCTCGCCGCATCTCGCGGAGACCCGCGTCGTGGTCGACGACGTCGTCCGCGAGCACGGCGGCGCCGAGCGGCTCGACGCGCCGGCCGTCCTGGCGGGGATCGCGCCGGGCCTCGCCGGCCTGGGCGACGGCCCGTACGCGCAGTTCTGGCCGCACCGGCACGGCACCGACGCGATGTTCCTGGCACTCCTGCGCCGCGTCTGACGTTCACCCTGACGAGGGCCCGGGTTGGCCGTCCAGCCCGGCCGCCGAGGAGGGGGGTCCGTGCTCACCGGCTTCATGCACGCGGTCTCGGCCGCGGGGAGCGCGGCCTTCTACGTCCCGCTGCTGGTGCTTTTGTACTGGTGTGTCGCACCGCGGCTCGCGGCGCGCGGCGCGGTGCTCCTGCTGCTGAGCGCGGTCCTGAACACGCTGCTCAAGCTGGTGTTCCACGATCCGCGGCCGTTCTGGACGGACCCGTCGGTCGAGGGGCTCGCGGCGCACTCGTCGTTCGGGATGCCGTCCGGCCACGCCCAGAACGGGATCGTCGCGTGGGGGTTCCTGGCGTCGCGGGCGCGGCGGCCGCTGCCGTGGGCGGGCGCCGTCGTCATGATCGTCCTGATCGGTGTCTCCCGCGTGTACCTGGGCGCGCACTCGGTGTGGCAGGTGCTGGCGGGCTGGGCGATCGGCGGGGCGCTGCTGCTGCTCGCGCTGACGGCCGGCCCCGCCGTGGTCGCGTGGTGGGGGCGGCAGCGCGTGCTCGCCCAGACGCTGCTGTCCCTGGGGGCGTCCCTGCTGCTGCTGGGCGTCACCTGGGTCGCGTTCCAGCCCGTCGAGGACTTCCGCTACCCCGCCGAGTGGCGGCGGGCCATCATCGAGGCCGGGGGCGACATCGAGGCGCCGAGCCTCACCCAGGCGGCCATGATCACCGGCGCCCTGGCCGGGCTGCTCGCCGGCCTGTCCATCGCCGCGCGGCGCGGCCTGCCCGGCCCCGGCGGGACGGTCCCGCGCGGCCTCGCCCGGATCGGTATCGGCGTCGCGGGCGCCCTGCCGCTGCTCGCGCTGAACCTGCCGTTCGGGGGCCCGGACCCGGCCCGGGCGTTCGCCGTCCAGGCGCTCGTCGCCCTGTGGGTGACGGCCGGGACGGCCGCGGCGTTTGGCCGCCTCGGTCTCGCGGAGCGGGCGCGGCCCGATGTCGCCCCCGCCGTCACCCGACCGGGTGACGGACCGCCCGGCCCCCGGCAATAGACTCGTCGCATCATGGCTCCGCAGATCTCACCCAGCATCCTGTCCGCCGACTTCGCCCGACTGGCGGAGGACGTCGCGCGCATCGCCGACTCCGCCGACTGGGTGCACGTGGACGTCATGGACAACCACTTCGTCCCGAACCTCACCCTCGGGCTCCCGGTCGTCCGGTCGCTGCTCGAGAGCAGCGCTCTCCCGCTCGACTGCCACCTCATGATCGAGGACCCCGACCGCTGGGCCCCGCAGTACGCCGAGGCGGGCGCGGGCAGCGTCACCATCCACGCCGAGGCCGCCAAGGCCCCGATCCGCACCCTGCGCGCCATCCGCGCCGCCGGGGCGCGCGCGGGCCTCGGGGTGAACCCGGCCACGCCCGTCGACGGCTTCGAGGACCTCCTCGGCGAGATCGACATGCTGCTGCTGATGACCGTCGAGCCGGGCTTCGGCGGCCAGAAGTTCCTCGACGTCGTGCTGCCGAAGGTGCGCCGCGCCCGCGAGCTGATCAAGGGCCGCGACCTGCCGGTCTGGCTGCAGGTGGACGGCGGCGTCAGCGCCGAGACGATCGAGCGGTGCGCCGAGGCGGGCGCCGACGTGTTCGTCGCGGGCAGCGCCGTCTACGGCGCCGACGACCCGGCCGAGGCCGTCCGCCGCCTGCGCGGCCAGGCGGAGGAGGCGACCGCCAAGGCGGACTGGTGACGGGCGTGACGCGCCTGCCGTGCGCCGCCGTCCTGTTCGACGTGGACGGCACCCTGATCGACTCCACGCCCCTCGTCGAGCACGCGGCCCGGCGGTGGGCGCCCGAGTACGGCATCGACGCCGACGTGTTCCTCGCCGGTTCGCACGGCCGCCGCACCGGCGACCGCATCGCCGACTTCCTGCCGCCGGACCGCGTCGCCGAGGCCGCCGCGCGCCTCGACGCCCTGGAGGCGGCCGGGACCGACGGCATCACCGCCCTCCCCGGCGCCGTCGACCTCCTCACGGGCATGGACGGGCTGCCCTGGGCGCTCGTCACGTCCATGGACCGCGGGCAGCTCGCCGCCCGCGCCGCCGCCGCGCGGATCCCGCTGCCCGGCGTGGTGGTCACCGCGGAGGACGTCCGGCACGGCAAGCCCGACCCCGCCGGCTACCTGCGCGCCGCCGGGCTGCTCGGCGCCGACCCGGCCGCGTGCGTGGTCGTCGAGGACGCCCCCGCCGGGGTGGCGGCCGGGCGCGCCGCGGGCGCGACCGTCGTCGCCGTCACGACCAGCCATCCGCGCGAGGCCCTGGGCGAGGCCCACCACGTCATCGAGGGCCTGACGGCCGTCGCGCCGGGCCCGGACGGCCTCACCCTCGCCTGACGGCCCTCGCCCGCCCGCGGAGCGCCCGGCCGCGCACGTCCGGCCGCGCACGTCCGGCTGCGGGCGCGCGGCGGCGAAGCGACGACGGTGGGCCTCCACCGCCGCCGCTCCCCCCGCATCGACGCCGGGCCACCCGGCGGAAGGGGCGGCCGGGACCGGCGGAGTCACGCGCCGCCGCCGTCCCGCCGGCCTCCCTCGGGTTCGCCGACCGCGCAGACAACAACTAGCGTGAAAGTTGCCATAGGGCAACAGAGTCCGCCGCGCGGCGGGTTCCCGCGGAATCCGGCCGAAACGCGGTACGGGCGGGAACCGGAGGGCATCTCACCGTCATGAGACTGCGTTCCCCGGGTGCGACCGTTCCGGACGGCGCCGCCCGGACCGCGTGGCGGTCCCGAAGCGGCGGGGGCGGGCCCGGGGCCCCGGAGACCGTCACCGGAAGCCACGGCGAGGCGGCGTTCCTCGCCACGACCGCGTCCCCGGGCCCGGCGGGCGCCGGCGGCCGTGCCGGGCCCGGCACGCGCCCGTCCCGGACGGACGAGGAGGGAGAACCGTGAGCATCGCGCTGGACGTGACCGTCGTCGAGCGGCACGGACCGATCGCCGTGCTGGCCGTCGCGGGCGAACTCGACCTGAACAACGGCCCGCTGCTGGCCGACGCGGCGCTGGACGCCGCGGGCCAGGGGCACCCGCACGTGGTTTTGGAGCTGTCGCGGGTGCCGTTCTGCGACTCCAGCGGCCTGAACGCGCTCATCCGGCTCTACCGCCGGCTGCGCGCCGAGGAGGGCTCGCTGACGCTGGCCGCGGTGCCCGCCCGCCTCACCCGGCTGCTGAGCATGACCGGCATCGACCGGATCATCCCCGCGCACGCGGACGTCCCGGAGGCGGTGGAGGCGCTGCGGGCCGCGGCGGACCAGACCGACGCGGAGGCCCGCTGACCTGCCTTTTCTCCGTTCCGCGGGGCGGTCGGCCCGCCCTCCGGCGTGCCCGTGGAGGGCGGGCGCGGCCCCGGTCGTGGCGATTTTCACAGAAGCGGGGAATGCGAGGCATGGCACACTGGTTGGCAAGCATGAACGCGTGCTCCGGGGTCGGTGCAATTCCGAACCGGCGGTGACAGTCCGCGACCCGGCCGAAACCATCGGCCGGTTGACCCGGTGGAACTCCGGGACCGACGGTGAAAGTCCGGATGGGAGGCAGCGCGCGGTACGCCCCTGTTCAGGGGTGTAGTGGGCATATCTGCCGTACCCCGGAGCCTTTCGAGTAGGAGGCCCGGGAGTGTTCACCGGCATCGTCGAGGAGCTCGGCGAGATCGCGTCGATCGAGCCCCAGGGGGACTCGGTCGCGCTCGCGATCCGCGGCCCCCTCGTCACCCAGGACGCCGTCCACGGCGCGTCGATCGCGGTCAACGGCGTCTGCCTCACGGTCGTGGACGTCCGGGACGGCGTCTTCACCGCCGACGTCATCAAGGAGACCCTCGACAAGTCGAGCCTCGGCGCGCTCGAACCGGGCTCGAAGGTGAACCTGGAGCGTCCCGTCCGGCTGTCCGACCGGCTCGGCGGGCACCTCGTCCAGGGCCACGTGGACGGCGTCGGCGCGATCATCTCCCGGGAACCGGGCGAGCGCTGGGACGTCGTCACGGTGTCCCTGCCGGCCGACCTGGGCCGCTACCTCGTCGACAAGGGCTCGATCACGGTGGACGGCATCAGCCTCACCGTCGTCGAGGCCGGCGCCGACCGGTTCAGCGTCGCGCTGATCCCGACGACGCTCGCGCTCACCACGCTCGGCCGCAAGGAGCCCGGCGACCCGGTGAACCTCGAGGTCGACGTCGTCGCCAAGTACGTCGAGCGCATGCTGGGCGACCGCGCATGAGCTGGCTCGACGCGAGCTTCACCGTCTTCGGCGAGCACGTCCTGTGGACCGATCTCATCGGCAACGCGCTCTCCCTCGCCGTCGTGTGGCTCGCGATGCGCAAGACGATCTGGACGTGGCCGGTGCAGCTCACCGGCGCGCTCCTGCTCCTCGCGGCGTCCCTGCACGCCGACGTCCCCGGCAACGCTCTCAAGCAGGTGCTGTTCTGCGGCCTGGCCCTCTACGGGTGGCACCGCTGGACGAGCGGGCGGCGCGGCGGCGAGGGGCTCGTCGTCCGGCAGGCCACGGCCCGCGAGCGGATCGTGCTGGTCGCGGTGCTGCTGCTCGGCACCGCGGTCGTCGCTCAGCTGTTCACCCACCTGGCCTGGCTGGAGATCGCCTGGTCGCCGTGGGCGAACGCGTACATCTTCGTCGGCAGCGCGGTCGCGACGTTCGCGCAGAGCCGCGCACTGGTCGACTTCTGGGTCGTGTGGGTACTGGTCGACCTCGTCGGCGTCCCGCTGGCCCTCCAGTCCGGGCTGTACGTCTCCGGCGCCGTCTACGGGATCTTCTTCGTGATGGTGATGGCCGGGCTCCGCAACTGGCTCCGCGAGTCCCGGGAGGTCCGGGCCCCGCGCACAACCCCCGAGGACAAGGCGGTGACCGCATGAGCGGCAACGGGACCATCGACAACGGGATCATCGGAAACGGGAACGGCGTCTTCGACGACATCGAGGCGGCGGTCGCCGACATCGCGGCGGGACGTCCCGTCGTGGTCGTCGACGACGAGGACCGCGAGAACGAGGGCGACATCATCTTCGCCGCCGCCAAGGCGACGCCGGAGCTGCTGACGTTCACGATCCGCCACACCAGCGGGGTCATCTGCGTCCCGATGGAGGGCGCCGACCTCGACCGGCTGCAGATCCCGCTGATGACCGCGCAGAACACCGAGCGGATGCGCACCGCCTACACCGTCAGCGTCGACGCCCGCGACGGCGTCACCACCGGCATCTCCGCCGCCGACCGCGCGAAGACGATCCGGGCGCTGTGCGACTCGGCGTCCGAGCCGCGCGACCTCGTCCGTCCCGGGCACATCTTCCCGCTGCGCTACCGCGAGGGCGGCGTGCTGCGGCGGCGCGGCCACACCGAGGCCGCCGTCGACCTCGCCCGGATGGCGGGCCTCGCCCCGGCGGGCGTCCTCGCCGAGGTCGTCAACGAGGACGGCACCATGGCGCGCCTCCCCGAACTGCAGGTGTTCGCCAAGGAGCACGGCCTCAAGCTGATCTCCATCGAGCAGCTCGTCGACCACCGGCGCCGCACCGAGCCGCTCGTCACCCGGGTCGTGGAGACCCGGCTGCCCAACCGGTACGGGACGTGGCGCGCCGTCGGGTTCTCCAGCGCCGTGGACGGCGGCGAGCACGTCGCGCTCGTCCTCGGCGACCTCGGGGACGGCGCCGACGTGCTGGTCCGCGCGCACTCCGAGTGCCTCACCGGGGACGTCCTGCACTCGGAGCGGTGCGACTGCGGCACCCAGCTCGACGCCGCGATGGAGCGCATCGCGCAGGAGGGCCGCGGCGTCGTGCTGTACCTGCGCGGCCACGAGGGCCGCGGCATCGGCCTGCTGGCCAAGCTGCGCGCCTACGCCCTCCAGGACGCCGGCTCCGACACCGTCGACGCCAACCTGGAGCTCGGCCTGCCCGCCGACGCGCGCGAGTACTCCAACGCCGCGCACATGCTGCGCGACCTGGGCGTACGCTCGATACGGGTGCTCACCAACAACCCGGCGAAGCTCCGCGGCCTGCACGGCTTCGGCCTGGACGTGCTGGACCGCGAGCCCATGCCGGTGGTGGTCACCGAAGACAACCGGCGCTACCTGACGGTCAAGCGCGACCGTCTCGGACACGACATCGAGGGACTCTCATGAGCGGCGCGGGACGCCCCGAGGACACCGTCGTCGACGCGGCCGGGCTCACGCTCGGCGTCGTCTGCACCCGCTGGCACGAGCCGATCACCGACCCGCTGCTGGAGCGGTCGCTCGCGGCCGCGAAGGCGTGCGGGATCGACCAGCCCGTGGTCGTCCGCGTCGCGGGCGCGCTGGAACTGCCCGTCGTGGCGCAGCAGCTCGCCCGCGACCTGGACGCCGTCGTCGTCCTCGGCGCGGTCATCCGGGGCGAGACGGCCCATTTCGACTACGTGTGCGACTCGGTGACGGCCGGTGTGACACGCGTCGCGCTCGACGAGTCGACTCCGGTGGGCAACGGAGTCCTCACATGTGACACCATTGAGCAGGCAATGCAGCGCAGCGGGCTGCCCGGCAGCCGCGAGGACAAGGGATGGGAGGCGACTGTGGCCGCACTCGACACGGCACTGACCCTGCGAGGTCTGCGGCATCACGGTCACGCCGGGTACGGCCTGGAGCATTCGGGCTCCTGAACGTCCCCGGAACCCCGTAACGCATCCCATCGAAAGGCAACTTCCGTGCTGTCACTCGTCCTGCCCAAGGGGTCGCTGGAGAAGGCGACCATGCAGCTGTTCGACGCCGCCGACCTCACCGTCCGGCGCGCCTCGGACCGCGACTACCGCGCCTCCATCGACGACCCGCGCATCGACCGCGTCCGCGTCCTGCGGCCGCAGGAGATCCCGACCTACCTCGAACAGGGCCTGTTCGACCTCGGCATCACCGGCCGCGACTGGATCACCGAGACCGACTCCGACGTCGTCAGCCTCGGCGAGCTGAAGTACTCCAAGGCCACGTCCAACCCGGTCCGCGTGATCATGGCGGTGCCCGAGGACGCGCCCTGGCAGAGCGTGTCCGACCTGCCCGAGGGCGTCCGGATCTCCACCGAGTTCCCCGCGATGACCGAGCGCTTCCTCGAGAAGCACGGCGTGAAGGCCCGGGTCGTCCCGTCCTACGGGGCGACCGAGGCGAAGGTCCCCGACATCGTCGACGCGATCGTCGACCTCACCGAGACCGGCTCGTCGCTGCGCAAGAACGGCCTGCGGATCCTCGACACGCTCCTCACGAGCTACACCGAGCTGGTCGCCAACCGCGAGGCGTACGAGGACGCGCAGAAGCGCGCCGCGATGGAGGACGTCGCCCTCCTGCTGCAGGGCGCGATCCGCGCGCGGGGCAACGTCCTGCTCAAGCTGAACGTCGCGCAGTCCGACCTCCAGGCCGTCCTGGACATCATGCCGTCGATGTCGTCGCCCACGGTCACGTCGCTCGCGGGGGGCGAGTCCAACGCGGTCGAGTCGGTCGTCGCCAAGCGCGGCGTGAACACGCTGATCCCGGCGCTGAAGGCCGCGGGCGCCCACGACATCCTCGAGATCCCCATCTCCAAGATCGTTGACTGAGACCCCGGCCCTGCCGACCGCGTGGCGTCCCCGCACCACCCGGCTCGTCGCCTACGCCACGGCGGGCGCGATCATCCTGGCGATGATCGTGCTCGCCGTGTTCGTGGCACCCCAGTTCACCGTCGTCGACCGCGTCCTGATGGTGCTGTTCGGCCTCGGCCTCGCGTGGGTCCTGCACATGCTGGCCCGCTGCCGCGTCACGGCGGACGAGGCGGGCCTCACGGTCGTCAACGCGTTCCGCACCCGGCGCCTCGAGTGGCCCGAGGTCCTCGACGTCACGATGACCGTCGGCGACCCCTGGCCGCGCCTCGACCTGTCCGACGGCACCGCGCTCGGCGTGATGGGCATCAACGGCGCCGAGAAGAAGCTCGCCGCCCGCCAGGTCGCCGAGCTGGCCGCGCTCCTCAAGGCCCGCGCCGAGGCGCCCGACCCCGACTGACCCGCCGCGGAAGGCGTCAGGCGGCCGTGGCGAGCGTGAAGGCCCCGGCGATCAGCAGGGCGGCCGCCCAGAGGCGGTCCAGGTCCCACCACGTGCGCTTCAGGATCGCCGAGCCGACGAGGTCGTAGACGAGCACCGCGACGACGCCCGCGACGGCGAACATCGCGAGCGTGTGCACGCCCGTCACGAAGATCCCCGCCGACAGCGCGCCGCCGGACGCGTCCGCGAGCCCATGGTGGTGGTGGCCCGCGGCGGGCGCCGCCGACGGGGCGAGCAGCGGCACCAGCATCAGCCCCGCGCCGTGCGCGGACGACATCACGAAGGACCAGCCCGCGAGCTGCCACAGCCCCACCGGGGCGGGGGCGCGGTGCGCCGCGCGGCGCCCGAGCAGCAGCCACGCCCCGAAGCCGACCAGCACGAGCCCGCCGCCCGCGGCCAGGGCGCGGGCGGGGACGACCGCGCCGAGCAGCGCGACGGCGACCGCGACGGCGCCGATGGACGCCGCGTGCCCCGCGGCGATCGCGGGCAGCGCCTGCACCACGAGCGGGCGGCTGCGCTCCTGCAGGCCGCGCGTCACCGCGAACAGCCAGCCCATCGCCGGGTTCAGCCCGTGGAACGCGCCGAGCGCCACGAGCGCGGCGAGCGAACCGTCGCGCATGCCCGTCCCTCTCCGTGCACCGTCCGTCGCGGTCAGCGTCCGACGGGGGGCGCGGGTTGTCCACCGGCGCGGAGGTGACAGTCGGGAAACCGCCCGCGCGCTCTGGGCGGGCGCGGTCCCGGTGTATAGCCTGGCGATGTGGTGGCGGACACGGTGCCGGGCGGGGCGGTCGCCTCGCCGGCGGAGCTGGCGGGCCTGCTGGACCGGCACGACTACCTCTGCGACGAGGGGCTCGCCACGGCGTGCTTCCTCGCGCTGCGGATGGGGCGGCCGCTGTTCCTGGAGGGCGAGGCCGGGGTCGGCAAGACCGAGCTGGCCAAGACGCTCGCGCGGGCGCTGCGCGCGCCGCTGATCCGGCTGCAGTGCTACGAGGGGCTCGACGCGTCGCAGGCGCTGTACGACTGGGACTTCCCGCGCCAGATCCTGCACCTGCGGGCCGCCGAGGCCGCCGGGACGGCCGACGCCGCCCGGCTCGAGGGCGAGCTGTACGACCGCCGGTTCCTGCTGGCCCGCCCGCTGCTCCGCGCCCTGGAGACGACCCCGAGCGTCCTGCTGGTGGACGAACTGGACCGCGCGGACGACGAGTTCGAGGCGTTCCTCCTCGAGATCCTCAGCGACTTCACGATCACCGTGCCCGAGCTCGGGACGATCCGCGCCGAGCGCCCGCCGGTCGTGGTCGTCACGTCGAACCGCACCCGCGAGGTGCACGACGCGCTGAAGCGCCGCTGCCTCTACCACTGGCTCGAGCATCCGCCGTTCGAGCGGGAGGTCGCGATCATCCGGCGGCGGCTGCCGGACGCGACCGCGCACCTGGCGGGGCAGGTCGCGGACGCCGCGCGGCGGCTGCGCGGCGGCGGGCTGCTGAAGCCGCCGGGCGTCGCCGAGACCATCGACTGGACCGAGGCGCTGCTCGCCCTCGGCGCCCGCGAGCTCGATCCGGACGCGGCGGCGGTGACGCTCGGCGCCGTCCTGAAGTACCGCGAGGACCAGGAGCGCGGCGGCGCGCTGCTGGCCGGGGGCTGACATGGGCGGTGCCGACAGGGCGGGCACGGACGTGACCGGGACGCTCGCCGGGTTCGCCCGGACGCTCCGCGCGGCGGGCGGCGCCGCCGACCCCGCGCGCCTCCAGGCGATGGTGGCGGCGCTGCGGCACCTCGACGTCCTCGACCCGTCCGACGTGTACTGGGCGGGACGCCTCACGCTGTGCGCGGGCCCGGACGACCTGCCCCGCTACGATCGCGCGTTCGCCGCGTACTTCTCCGGCGAGGCGCCCCGCCCGCCGCGCCGCCCCCCGGTGGCCGTGCGCCCCGCGCCGGTACCGGTGCCGGAGGCGGGCGGCGGCGACGCCGGGGACGCCCGGTCGGTCACCGCGAGCCCCGCCGAGGTGCTGCGGGACCGGGACGTGGCGCGGCTCGGGCCCGCCGAACGCGCCGAGGTCGCCCGCCTGATCGCGCTGCTGGACGCGGGCGCCGAGCTCCGCCGCTCGCGCCGGTTCGCGCCCGCGCCCGCCGGGCGGCCGGACCCGCCCCGGACCGTCCGCGAGACGCTCCGGCGCGGCGGCGAGACGGCGCTGCTGCGCCGCCGCGCGCCCCGCCCGCGCCCCCGCCGGCTCGTGCTGCTCGTCGACGTCAGCGGCTCGATGGCCCCGTACGCGGACGCGCTGCTGCGGTTCGCGCACGCCGCGGTGCGGTCCGGCGGCCGGACGGCGGAGGCGTTCACCGCCGGGACGCGCCTCACCCGCGTCACCCGGGAGCTGGCCGCCCGCGACCCGGACGCGGCGCTGGCGGCGGCGTCCGCGGCGATCCCCGACTGGAGCGGCGGCACCCGCCTCGGCGAGGAGCTGCGCGAGTTCCTCGACCGGTTCGGGCATCCCGGCATGGCCCGCGGCGCGATCGTCGTCATCGCGTCCGACGGCTGGGAGCGCGGCGACGCGGCCCTGCTCGGCGGGCAGATGGCCCGCCTGCACCGGCTCGCGCACCGGGTGATCTGGGCGAACCCGCACCGGGCCCGCCCCGGGTACGAGCCCCTCACCGCGGGGATGGCCGCGGCGCTCCCGCACGTCGACGCCTTCACGTCCGGGCACAGCCTCGCCGCCCTGGAGCACCTGGCCCGCCTCGTCGCGGGCACCGGAAGGACGGCCCCCCATGCCTGACGGCCCCCACCGCACCCGCCGCCGGGCGGCGGCGGGTGCGGTGGGGGCC
>NZ_QHJN01000120.1:0-25077 GCF_003947565.1 Actinomadura sp. WAC 06369
TGCGCCCCCTGCGCCCCCGTCGCCCGCCGGTCCGACGCGCCGGCCGGGATCGCCGCGGCGTTCGCGTACGTCCCGGCCGGCGCGTCGGACCGGCGGGCGACGGGGGCGCAGAGCGCGGCGCTGATCGGGTGCTTCTTCGGCGTCTGGGCGGTGTGGGCGATCGCCCTGGCGGAGGCGTTCGGGACGGTGACGGCCCCGTTCGGCATCCTGCACGGGTTCGCGTACGCGATCTTCCTCGCCTTCGGCACCCGCGGCGTCACGCACGTGGTCGGACGGGACCGCGCGATCGACCCCGCGGACCTCGGGCCCGTCGAGCGCGCGCGGCTCGCGGACGTCCGGCGGGCGCGGGAGCGCGTCGCGGAGGCCGGGCGGCTGCTCGCCCCCGCGTTCGACGCCGCGCCCGTGCTGGCCGCGCTGCACGAGGCCGAGTGGGCGATGGCGGCCCGGATGCGCGACCGGGCGCCGCTGGTCGCCGAGATCGACGACCTCGCGGCGAACGCCGCCACCGACCGGGTGCGGGAGGCGCTGCGGCCGAAGGCCGCGGCCGTCGCCGCGGCGCGGCGGGCCGACGCGGAGGTGATCGCGGAAATCTCCGCGTACCTGGAGCCCGTCGACGACGCCGTCCGCGCGCACCGCGAGTGGGAGCAGTGCCTCCGGGCGGCCGACGCCGCCCTCCCGCCGGACGCGCCCGCGAGCCTCGCCGGGCACCCCGACCTCGCCCGCGACGCGGGGCTGGAGGCGGTCCGGCTGGCCCGCGAGGAGCTGACCGCCCGCGCGGTGGAGTCGAACGCCCGGTTCCTGGGCGCCCTGCGCTCCGGCGGACATTCCTGAGCATCCCGGGAACAATCACGGGGTTTGACAGTGTTTGAACACTCAACTAACCTGCGAGCAGGTCGTTGAACTTTCAAGCACATAGGAGCACTTCATGAGCATCGCCGCCGTCGCGCCCGAGCTGACCGCCGGTACCTGGAACATCGACCCGAGCCACTCCGAGGTCACGTTCACGATCCGCCACCTCATGACCAAGGTGCGCGGCTCGTTCACCGAGTTCTCCGGCGCCGTCCAGGTCGCCGAGGAGCTGTCGGAGACGACCGCGACCGCCGAGATCACGATGGCGTCGATCGACACCCGCAACGCCGACCGGGACGGCCACGTCCGCTCGTCCGACGTGCTCGACGTCGAGAACCACCCCACGATGACGTTCGCCACCAAGGGCGTCCGCTCCGAGGGCGGCGACCACTACGTCGACGGCGAGCTGACGATCCGCGGCGTCACCCGCCCGGTGACCCTCGAGGTCGAGTACCACGGCGTCGGCGAGGACCCGTGGGGCGGCACCCGCGCCGGTTTCTCCGCCACCACGCAGATCAACCGCCGCGACTGGGGCATCGAGTTCAACGTGCCGCTGAGCGGCGACAAGGCCCTCCTGGGCGACAAGGTCGACATCCAGCTCGAGATCCAGGCCGTCCGCGCCTGACCCGCGCCTCCCGCGCGGCGAGGGGCCGTCCACCCACCGGGTGGACGGCCCCTTTCCCGTTCGGCGGGCGTGACCCGCGGCGCGCTCCCGCAGGTCCCGGCTTCTCCGCGACGGCAGCGCGTCCAGCACGGGGAGTCCGCCGAACTCCACGATCTGGGTTCCGGGGATAGCCGGTATGGACGAACTCTTCGGTCACGCCGCGACCTCCTTGAGTCGGTGAACGCCCCTTTGGGCGCCGCCCCGGACGCACGGGGTCCCAACGGCCGGCCAAGGGGCGGCCAAGCCTCGCGGCGTCGAGTTGATCTTGCGCGGGCGGGGGTACCCCCGTCGGCGGCACGCATCGGGGGAGGTCGGAACGTGGCGCGGAAATTCGCGGCGGAGCTCGTGGGGACGCTGCTCCTCGTCTACTTCGCGGTGGGCGTGGCGACGCTGTCGTTCGGGTTCGCCCTGGCCGGCGCGAGCCCCGCGGCGGGCGTCGTGGCGACGGCGCTGGCGTTCGGGTTCGTGCTCCTCGTGCTGGTGTACGCGATCGGGCCGGTCTCGGGCTGCCACGTCAACCCGGCCGTCACGCTGGGCGTGCTCCTCGCCGGGCGGATGACCCCGGTCGAGGCCGTCGGCTACTGGATCGCCCAGTTCGCCGGCGGGATCCTCGGCGCGCTGCTGCTGTGGGGGACGTTCGCGAACTCGCCCGCGTACGTCCGGTCCGAGACCGGGCTGGGCGCGGACGGGTGGGGCGAGGCCAGCCTCATCGGGATCGACGCGGGCGGCGCGTTCCTCGCCGAGGTCGTGCTGACCGCGCTGTTCGTGTTCGCCGTGCTCGCCATGACGAGCACGACCGCCATCCCGGCCGTCAGCGGCGTCGCGATCGGCCTCGCGCTGACGACCGTGCACCTCGTCGGCATCCCGATCACGGGGACGTCGGTGAACCCGGCGCGCAGCCTGGGGCCCGCGCTCGTCGCGGGCGGGACGGCCCTGGAGCAGGTGTGGCTGTTCATCGTCGCGCCGCTCGTCGGCGCCGCCGTCGCGGCGGCCGGGCACGCCCTCCTGCAGCGACCCGCCAAGGAGACGCCGCTGCCGCCCCCGGACGCCGACCGGTAGGTGCCGATCGCCCGTATGATCGGCCCATGACCGCAGACGTCCCGGATCGCTCCCCTCGCGCCGACCTGCGGGTCTCCCACGCCGAGCGGGACGCCGCCGTGGAGCGGCTGCGCGAGGCGGCGGCCGAGGGCCGGATCGAGCTCGACGAGCTCGAGACCCGGCTGGAGGCGGCGCTGACCGCCCGCACCCACGCCGACCTCGCACCGCTCACCGCGGACCTGCCGCCCGTCGTCGCGGCCGCTCCGCTCGTCCTCAAGGGCGGGATGCACGGGGCCGCGCGGACCGGGCGCTGGGAGGTGCCGCCGCGCATCACCGCGCACGGCGGCATGGGCGGCGTCAAGATCGACTTCACCCGGACGCGGTGCCCGCTGCCCGAGGTCCTCGTGGACGTGGACGGCCAGACGGCCGGCGTCGTCATCGTCGTCCCCGACGGGTGGGCGGTCGACAGCGGCGGGGTGGACGGCGGCCTCGGCGGGCTGCGGGACAAGACCACCCCCGACCGGCTCCCGGGCACGCCGCTCGTGCGCCTCAGCGGCACCGGCGGCCTCGGCGGCGTCGTCGTCCGCCACCCCAACCGGTGGGAGCGCCGGAAGCTGGAGAGGAACCCGCCGCGATGACGTACGTCGCCGACCCCGCCCGCACCGGCGAGACCCGGCTGCCGGACGGGCGGACGTTCGGCTGGGCCGAGTGGGGCCCGCCGGACGGCGTCCCCGTGCTGCTGTCCCCGGGCGCGGCCACGAGCCGCCGGCTCGGGTTCGGTGCGGGCGCCGTGGACGGCCTCGGCGTCCGGCTGGTCTCCCTGGACCGTCCGGGCCTCGGCGCGTCGACGCCCGCCCCCGGACGGACGTTCGCCGACTTCGCCGCCGACGTGCGGGAACTCGCGGAGCGGCGCGGGCTGGGCCGCCCGGCGATGGTGGGGAACTCGCAGGGCGCCCCGTTCGCGCTGGCCTGCGCGGCCGCGGGCGCCGTCTCCGGGCTGGCCGTCGTCTCCGGCTCGGACGAGGTGGCCGCGCCCGAGTTCGCCGCCGGGCTCCCCGCCGAACTGCGCGGGCTCGTCGAGGCCGTCGCGGCGGACCCGGCCGCCGCCGAAGCGCGCTTCGCGGGCTTCGGCGCGGACGCCATGTGGGGCATGGTGACGGGCGGCGCCCCGGAATGCGACCTGGCGGTCTACACCGAGCCCGGCTTCGCGGCGGCCTACCGCCGGGCCCTGGCGGAGGGCTTCGCGCAGGGCGCGGCGGCCGGGTACGCGCGCGACACGGTCCTGGCCATGGGGCGCTGGCCGTTCGCCCTCGCGGACATCGCCGTCCCGGTCGACCTCTGGTACGGCGAGCACGACACGTCCCATTCGCCCGACAACGGGGCGTTCCTCGCGTCCCGGATCCCCGGCGCGCACCGCCGCGTCGTCCCGGGGATCGGCGGCGCGCTCCTGTGGACGCACCCCGCGGACGTCCTCGCCCGGCTCCTCGACCGGACGGCCGCCGCACGCTAGCCGCCCGCGGCGGCGCGGCCCGGACCGGCTCTAGGGGTCCGGTCGCAGACCTTTCTCGACGAGGTCGATCAGGTCGTGCACGGCCGGGCCGGCGAGTTCGTCGGAGAGCCCGCGCAGGGGGCCGTCGATGAGCAGGACCGCCAGGCCGTGCACGCACGACCAGACCAGGAACTCGGCTCCCGGGCGGCGTTCCGGCGGCATGAGGCCGCAGGCGGCCAGCTCGTCCAGGGCGGCGCCGAGCAGTTGGAACGGGGTCAGGCCGCTCTGGCCCGCGGAGGCGGCGGCCTCCGCCCGGGCCATGTCGTCGGGGACGTAGAAGGCGGCGCGGAACAGCCCGGGTTCGGCGCGGGCGAAGCGCAGGTAGCCGGTGCCGACGGCGCGGAAGCGCGCACGGGCGCCCCGGGCCGCGTCGTCGACCGGATCCAGTGCGGCGAGGTCCTCTTCCATGGCGCGGGCCAGCTCGCCCATGGCCTGGAGGGACACCGCCTGTACCAGGGCGTCGCGGTTCGGGAAGTGCCGGTAGGCGGCGTTGGGGGCGACCCCGGCCCGCCGGGTCACCTCGCGCAGGGCTATCGCGTCCGGGCCCCCGGCACGGGCCAGCTCGGTGCCCGCCTCCAGGAGCGCCTGGCGCAGATTGCCGTGGCGGTAGGTGTCGCGGGTGGGCTTGCCGGAGCGCTCGGACATGACCGCAACCTCTCAAGTGGACAGCGTCCACTTAAGTATGCCATGATCCCTCCACACCCCGATGTGGACGGCATCCACATAGCGTTTCACCTGCTCAGGAGGTGGGGAATTGCGTCGGAAGATCGTGGCCGGACTGTTCGTCTCGCTGGACGGCGTGGTGGAGGCGCCGGAGAAGTGGCACTTCCCGTACCTCGGCCCGGAGATGAGCGAGGCGGTCGGCGGGATGTACGCCGAGGCCGACACGCTGCTGCTGGGCCGGGTCACCTACGAGGCGTTCGCCGCGGTGTGGCCGCACCAGACCGGCGGGCTGGCCGAGGCGATCAACGGCATCCGCAAGGTCGTGGCGTCCACGACCCTGCGGGAGGTCGCCTGGCGCAACTCCGTCCTGATCGAGGGCGACCCGGCCGCGGCGGTCGGGAAGCTCAAGGACGGGCCCGGCGGCACGATCACCGTGGCGGGCAGCATCAGCCTGGTGCGCACCCTCCTGGCGGCCGGCCTGCTGGACGAGCTGCGGCTGCTGGTCCACCCGCTGGTCGTCGGCACCGGCATGCGCCTGTTCCCCGAAGGCGCCCCGCCGATCCCGCTGGAGCTGGCCCGGTCGGCCGCCTTCGCCAACGGCGTCCTCGACCTGACCTACCGTCCCGCCTGACCTACCCCCCACCCGATCGAACGAAAACGGAGCACGCCATGAACGACGTCCAGCCCCTCGTCCGGACCGAAGCCGAGACCAAGACGCTCGAGGTGCCCGGTGCGCGCCTGCACTACGAGGTCCGGGGCGCCGGGCCGCTGCTGCTGATGATCCCCGGCGGGCCCGCCGACGCCGGCGCGCTGACCGCCGTGGCGGCCGCGCTGGCCGACCGCTACACCGTGGTCACCTACGACCAGCGCGGACTGTCCCGCAGCACGCTGACCGGACCGCCCGCCGACACCGGCGTCGCGGTCTTCGCCGACGACGCCCACCGCCTGCTGGCCGCCCTCGGCGGCGGGCCCGCCCACGTGCTGGGCAACAGCGGCGGCGCCCTCACCGCCCTGGCCCTGGCCGCCCGCCACCCCGGACAGGTCCGGTCCCTGATCGTGCACGAGCCGCCGCTGCCCGAACTGCTGCCCGACCGCGACCGGTGGCGGGCCGCCTTCCAGGACGTGCACGACACCTACCGCGAGCACGGCGCCGGCGCGGCGATGGGCAAGTTCATCACCACCGTCGACGGGGAGAACGCCGCGCCCCCGGCGATGCCCGACCCCTCCCAGATGCCGCCCGAGGCGCTGGAGATGATGGGCCGCATCCAGGGCAACCTCGACTTCTTCCTGTCCCACGTGCTGCTGCCGGTGCTGCGCTTCACGCCCGACCTCGACGCGCTGCGCGCCGCCCGGGTGCCGGTCGCCGTCGGTGTCGGCGCGGCCTCGGGCGACGGCGTCCCCGCGCTGTCGTCCCGCGTCCTGGCCGACCGGCTCGGTGTCGAGCCGCTGGCCTTCCCCGGCGACCACCAGGGCCTCGCCCTCGACGCCGCCGCCTGCGCCGACATCATCCACGCCGAACTCGTCCGCGCCGTCCCGGCCTGACCCGCGGCGGCGGGACGGGCGTCAGTCGAGGCAGAACTCGTTGCCCTCGGGGTCGGCCATCACGATGTGGCCGAAGCCCATCGGCGGCTCGGGTTCGTGCCGCTCCAGCCGGGTCGCGCCGCGGGCGACGAGGCGCGCGGCCGCGTCCTCCAGGGCGGCCATGCGCGCCTCGCCTTCGAGCCCCGGGGCGGCCCGGACGTCCAGGTGCATGCGGTTCTTGACCCGCTTGGGCTCCGGCACCCGCTGGAAGAACAGCCGCGGCCCGGTGCCCGCGGGGTCGACCGCCGCGGACGCGTCGTTGCGCCTCTCGGGCGGCACGCCCCACGCCTCCAGGGCCTGGTCCCACGTGGCGAAGCCCGCCGGCGGCTCCTGCACCCGGTAGCCGAGGGCCTCCGCCCAGAAGGCGGCGAGCGCGGCCGGGTCGGCGCAGTCGAAAGTGATCTGGACGTCCATATCAGCTCGCCTCCCGACGAGTGTGCAGGTAGAGGTCGCGGAGCAGGGACACCTCGGACAGGTGGCCGGCGCCTTGCGGCCGCAGGTTCCAGCAGCCGGGCACCGGCTCCCGGAAGTACTCGTCATCGGTGAGCCCGTCGAGGCGCGCCCGCAACCGGTGGTCCCGGAGCCAGGTGAGCTGCTCTCTGAGCGGGGAATTCCACGTCATGGTCCCGAGTCTTCCCCCAATAGCGGACAGGTACGTTCCGCGATCGTGCGACGATGGCCGCGTGACCGTGGAGGGGACGACCGAGCGGGTGCTGCGGCTGCTCGCGCTCCTGCAGCGCCGCCCGTCCTGGACGGCCGCCGAACTCGCCGCCGAACTGGGCGTCACCGACCGCTCGGTGCGCCGGGACGTCGAGCGGCTGCGGGCGCTCGGCTACCCCGTGCACGCGGCGGCGGGCGTCGGCGGCGGCTACCGGATCGGCGCGGGCGCCCGGCTGCCGCCGCTGCTGCTCGACGACGAGGAGGCGATCGCGACGGCGGTGTCGCTGCGGCTCGCGTCCGGCGGCACGGTCGCCGGGACGGGCGACGCCGCGCTGCGGGCCCTCGCCAAGCTCGACCAGGTCATGCCGCCGCGGCTGCGCGCCGAGGTCGGCGCGGTGCGCAGCGCCACCGACACCCTCGTCGGCCCCGGCGTCGAGGTCGACCCGGACCTGCTCGTCACGCTCGCGCGGGCGTGCCGCGACACCGTCCGGGTGCGGTTCCGGTACCCGGGCCGGGGCGGCGGCGACCGCGAACGGACGGTCGAGCCGGTGCGGATGGTCGCCACCAGCCGCCGCTGGTACCTGATGGCCTGGGACGTCGACCGGGACGGCTGGCGCACCTTCCGGCTCGACCGGATGGGCGGCGTCGCGGCGACGACCTGGCGGTTCCGGCCGCGCGAGCACCCCGACCCGGTCGCGTACGTGCAGCGCTCGGTCACCGAGCGGCCCTACCGGTACGTCGCGCGCGTCCGGGTGCACGCGGCGGCCGACCGCGTCCGGGAGCTGATCCCGCCGCAGGTCGGCCGCGTCGAGGACGAGGGCGGCGGCCGGTGCGTCCTCGTCGCGGGCGGCGACGACCTCGACCGGCTCGCCCTCCACATCGTCCGGCTCGGGTTCGACGCGGAGGTGCTCGACCCCCCGGAGCTCCGCGCCGCCGCCGCCCGCCTCGCCCGCCGCCTCGCCGCCCTGGCCGGACCCGGCTGACGCCCCTCGGGCCGGGTCAGCGGACGGTGATGGGGGCGGTCAGGAACGGGAAGGCGGTGAGCTCGCGGGTGAACGGGACGCCGGTGAGCTCGGCGGCGAGCGCGAAGGTCCGGGGAAGCTTGTCCGGGTGCAGGCGCGCGAACTCGGCGCGCCGGTCGCCGCCGGGGTCGGTCGGGATGCCGAGGCCGCGCAGCGCCGCGTCGATGCGGTGCGGGTCGCTCCCCCACCCGTCCTTCGGCAGGGGCGGAACGAACCCGCAGACCACCTCGCCGTCGACGGCGTAGACGAACCGGTCCTCGGCGTGGTCGTGCCGGGCCACGGCGACCAGCTCGCAGCCGCGCGACAGGCGGGCGGAGCACTCCGGCAGGACGGCGGTCCGGCCGCCGATCTCGACGGCCGCGCTGCCGCCGCTCGCCTGGACGACGCCGACCTGCCCGCCCTCGGCCTCCAGCGCCGGTTCGTCCCCGACGTCCCACAGCTCGGCGAAGGCGACCTCCCGGCCGGCCTCGCCGGGAGCGAACCGGTGCAGCACCTCGGACGGGGTCAGCCCGGGGAAGAGCGCCACGCAGAAGACCTCGTCCAGCCCGTCCTCCGGGGCGTCGAGCCAGCGGAACGGGGCGAGCGGATCGGTCATTCCGCCACCGTCTCACGGAGGGGGCGGGGTGCGCAGGATGAGCGAGACGCCGTGGTCGAAGCGGTCGTCGAAGGCCGTGGAGGCGAAGTGGGGGAGCACCCGCGCCAGGGCCGGGTGCCGCTCCGGGTCGACGCGTTCACCGAGTTCGGACGCCAGGGCGTCCGGGGCGGCCTGCTCCTCCTGGGCGAGGCCGAGCGTGAAGTAGATGAGGCTCCAGGCGGTCCAGGCCGCCTCGCGCTCCGGGCGGCCGCCGTCGAGGAGCGCGCCGATCAGGGCGTCCCCGAAGCGGAGCGTCGCGGGTTCCGCGGCGTACGTGCCCGCGACGACGGCGGCGCCGTCGCGGTGGGCGAGCAGGGCGCGGCGGTACCGGTGCGCGAGCCCGCGGGCGCGCTCGTCCCCGCGGGCGGGCAGGCCGTCGAGGGGCGCGCCGGCGACGATCGCGTCCGCCATCAGCTCCAGCAGCCGCGCCTTGCTCCGGACGTGCCACAGGACGGTGTTCATGCGGACGCCGAGCCGGTCGGCGACGCCGCGGACGGAGACGCCCGCGGCGCCCCGCTTGTCCAGCAGGTCCAGGGCGGCGCGGACGACCTCGCCGGGTCCGAGCGGGTCGCGCCGGCCGTCGCCCCCTTGCGTCTTGGTCACCGACCTAGTGTACTGGGGGACCGCTGTTGGTCAGTGACCAAGGAGGTACGCGTGGAACAGGTCGTCATCGTCGGCGGCGGGCCGGTCGGGCTGTGGCTGGCCGCGGAACTGAGGCTCGGCGGAGCGGACGTCACGGTGCTGGAGGCGCGCGCCGAACGCGACGCGCGGTCGAAGGCGCTGACCGTCCACCCGCGCACGCTGGAGCTCCTCGCGTCCCGCGGCATCGCGGACCGCTTCCTGGCGGACGGCCGCCGCATCCCCGGCGGGCACTTCGGCGCCCTCGACGAGCGGCTGCCGTTCGGCGGGCTCGACACCCCCTTCCCGTTCACGCTCGCGCTCCCGCAGGCCCGCACCGAGGAGCTCCTCGAAGAGCA
Organism: Actinomadura sp. WAC 06369; assembly: GCF_003947565.1. Taxonomy (NCBI): domain Bacteria; kingdom Bacillati; phylum Actinomycetota; class Actinomycetes; order Streptosporangiales; family Thermomonosporaceae; genus Actinomadura; species Actinomadura sp. WAC 06369. The sequence goes on from NZ_QHJN01000120.1 coordinate 9,638, forward strand.
CGCCGTCGCCATGGGCGCGCGGGTGCTGCGCCGCCACCGGGCCGTCCGCCTCACCCAGGACGGCGAGCGGGTGCGGATCGAGGCCGCCGGCCCCGCCGGGCCGTACGTCCTCGACGCCCGGTACGCCGTCGGCTGCGACGGGACGCGCAGCACGGTGCGGGACGCGGCCGGCATCGGCTTCCCCGGCACCCCCGCGACCGCGTGGGGCTGGCTGGCCGACGTCGTCCTGGACGATCCCCCGCCGGGCGGGGCGCTCAGCGTCTCCGGCCCGGCGGGCGGGGTCATGGTGGTGCCGCTGACGGAGACGCTGCACCGGGTCGTCGGCACCGACCCCGCGTGGCTGGGCGCCGACTGGCCGGGCGACCCGACCCTGGACGGGCTGCGCGCCAAGGTCGCCCGGATCGCCGGCGGCGACCTCGGCATGCGCGACCCGCACTGGCTGTCGACCTTCGGCAACGCGGCGCGGCAGGCCGACCGGTACCGCGCGGGACGCGTCCTGCTCGCGGGCGACGCCGCCCACATGCACTTCCCCGCCGGCGGCGTCGGCCTGAACGTGGGCCTGCAGGACGCCGCGAACCTCGGCTGGCGGCTCGCCGCGACCGTCCGCGGCGACGCCCCGGACGGCCGCCTCCTGGACGGCTACCACGCCGAACGGCACCCGGTCGGCGCCGACCTGCTCCTCGCGACCCGCGCGCAGACCGCGCTGATGACCGCCTTCGACTCCGACGGGCAGGCGCTGCGGGCCCTGCTCGGCGGACTCGTCGCCGCCGTCCCGGACCTGGCGGACGCGCTCGCCCTGCGGCTGACGGGCCTCGGCGTCGCCTACCCCGCCCCGCCCGGCGCGCACCCGCTGACCGGGCGCCGCGCCCCCGACCTGGCGCTCGCCGGCACGACCCTCTTCACGCTGCTGCACGCGGGCCGCCACGTCCTCCTCGACCTGGCGGGCGACGCGCCGCCGCCCGCGGGCGCGCACCGGCTGACGGTCCACTCCGGCCCGGCGGCCGGCCCCGGCGCGGAGTGGGCGGGCGTCCGGGCCGCGCTCGTCCGGCCGGACGGGCACGTCGCGTGGGCCGCCGACACCGCCGACCCCGACGGCCTGGCGGCCGCCGTGGCCGGGCGCTTCGCGGGACCCGGCGAGGCGCGTCCGTCCGGCGGCCGCGTCAGCGCCGGGTCGTCGGGCCGACCAGGAGCGGGAAGTCGAGGAGGGGGCGGGTGAAGGGGACGCCGGTCAGCTTCGCGGCCAGCGCGAACACGCGGGCGATCTTGTGCTCGAACAGGCGGTCCCAGGACGCCTCCCACGCGTCGTCGTCCAGGGGGTCGGTGGGCAGGTCGAGCTCGCGGAGGAGCGGGTTGAGCCGGTCGGGGTCGCGGCCCCAGCGCCGGGCGGGGCTGTGCGGGACGAAACCGGTCACGACCTCCCCGTCGACGGCGTAGCAGAAGGCGTCCTCGGCGTAGTCGTGCCGGGAGACCGCGACCACCTCGCAGCCGTCCGAGAGGCCGCCCGCGTCCTGGGCGCCGAACCAGCCCCACAGCTCCACGGCGACGCTCCAGCCGCTCGCCTCGAGCACCCCCACGTGCCCGCCGGAACCGCCGCTGGTCGTCGAGAGGAACTCCGCGACCGTGTCCGACAGGTCCCCGAACGACATCTCCCGGCCGACCGTCCCGTCCGGGCCGAAGCGGCGCAGGACCTCCGCGGGGGCGACGCCGCGGAGGAACGACACGCAGAAGATGTCGTCGAGGGCGCCGCCGTGCTCGTCGAGCCAGTGGAACGGGGCGAGGGGGTCGGCCATCTCGTCCTCCTTCGGGAACGAACAGGCAGCTTCTCACGAACGTGGGACGCCCCCGGGGCGCGCGGCGCGCCGAACGTCCCGTCCGCGACGGACCTTCGGCCCTACCGGGGGCCGTCCCCCGGATGGTGGGCTTCCGCCGGAGAGGGGACAGTGATCATGCAGACGAGGAACACGCGCGCACCCGCCGGGTCCGGCGGCGTGCCGACCGACGTCCGGGACGCCGTCGAGGACGCGGTGTGGGCGCCGTCGGTGCACAACACGCAGCCGTGGCGGTTCGGGGTGCGCGGGACGCGGATCAGCCTGCACGCGGACGCCGGCCGCCGGCTGGACGTCGTCGACCCGGCGGGCCGCGAGCTGCTGATCAGCTGCGGCGCCGCCCTGTACACCCTGCGGCTGGCGCTGCGGGTGCGGGGCTACGGGTTCCTGGTGCGGCCGCTGCCCGTCCCGGGCCGTCCGACCCTGCTGGCCGAGATCGACGTGGAACCCGGCGCGGGGCCCGCGGGCGACGAGGTGGTGCGGGAGCACGCGCAGGTCCGGCGCCGCCGCAGCCACCGCGGCGGGTTCGGGCCCGAACCGGTGCCCGCGGAGGCGGTCGCGGCGCTGCGGCACGCGGCGGGACAGGAGGGCGCCGGGCTCGTCCGGCTCGGCGACACGGGAGACGAGACGGCCGTCGCCGCCCTGTCCAACGCCGCGGAGCAGATCCAGCGGCGGCTGCCCGACTACGCGGCGGAGATCGCCCGCTGGGCGCCGCCGCCCGGTGCGCCGCGCCGGGACGGCGTCCCGCCCGCCGCCTACCCCCGGCACGCTCCGCGGACCGCCCCGCACTTCCCCTCCCGGGACTTCGCGGGCGGCCGGGACTGGGGCGCCGAACCCGCGGACGGCGGCGGGACGGCCCGGGCGGGGGACGCGGTGCTGCTGACGACGCCCGGCGACACGGCCGTGGACCGCCTCCGCGCGGGGCAGGCGCTCCAGCGGATGCTGCTGCGCGCCGCCGGGTACGGCCTGGCCGCCGCGTTCCACACCCAGTCGCTGCAGGTCCCCGAGCTGCGCACCGTGCTGCGGCTGCGGTTCTGCGACGGCGGGCACCCGCAGATGCTGCTGCGGCTCGGCGTGCCCGAGGGCGGTGCGCCGCACTCGGTCCGCCGTCCCGTCGAGGACGTCCTCACCGAGGAGGCGTGACCCGGTCGGCGAGGGGGAGGCGGAGGGTGAGGCGGGCGCCCGTGCCGGCGGCGGCGACGGTGAGGGTGCCGCGGTGGGCGTGCGCGATCTCGCGGGCGATGGCGAGGCCGAGGCCGGTGCCGCCGGCGCCGCGGCTGCGGGCGGTGTCGAGGCGGGTGAAGCGCTCGAAGACGCGTTCGCGGTCGGACGGCGGGATGCCGGGGCCGTCGTCGGCGACGGTGAGGAGCGCCCACCCGTCGGCGCGGCCCACCTCGACGGTGACGCGGGTGTCGGCGTAGCGCTCGGCGTTGTCGAGGAGGTTGCCGAGCAGCCGGACGAGCTGCACGCGGACGGCCGAGACGGCGACGCCTGGCGCGAGGTCGGTGGCGACCTCGTGCGCGGACGTGCGGCGGCGGAGCTCGGCGGCGGCGAGCTCCGCGAGGTCGACCGGTTCGTGGGCGACGGTCCCGCCGGTGCCGATGCGGGCGAGGAGCAAGAGGTCGGTGACGATCGACTCGAGGCGGTCGGTGTCGCGCAGGGCGGACTTCACGACGGCCCGCAGGTCGTTGTCGTCCGGGTGCGCGGCGGCGTCCTCGAGGTTGGCGCGGAGGCCGGCGATGGGGGTGCGCAGCTCGTGGGAGGCGTCGGAGGCGAACTGCCGCTGCCGGGCCACCGCCTTCTCGAGCCGGTCGAGGGTGGCGTTGGCGGTGCGGGCGAGCTGGGCGATCTCGTCCCGGCCGGACGGCTGGGGGACGCGGCGGGACAGGTCGGTGGCGCTGATCTCGGCGAGCTGCGCGCGGATGGCCTCGACGGGCCCGAGGGTGCGGCCGACGACGCGCCAGGTGACCCAGGCGGCCAGGGCGGCGTAGACGACCGGGGAGTCGGGGGCGGTGCTGACGCGGATGGCCTCGACGACGGAGCAGTCGCGGTTCGGCCAGGAGCCGCGGCATTCGGTGTAGTCGCGGACCCGCATGTGACTGGACGGCCAGAGTGTGCTCACCGGCGGACCGTCCGTAGCGGCCGCGTTGGCGTTCCGGACGCGTCCGCCCGGTTCGACCACTTGCAGCACGATGTCGCCGCGGGTGTCCGGGATGGGGGCGGGGAGGGTGCCGTCGCGGAGGCCGCCGCTGACGCGGCGCGCGTCCGCCTGCGTCCGCTGGAGGAGTTCGGCGTGGACGGTCGTGCGCACGGCGACGTCGACTCCGACGGCGGACGCGCCGAACACGAGGGCGGCGATCACGGCGGCGACGACGGTGTCCCGGGTCCTGATCGACCGGGGGCGCATCCGCAAGGGCACTCCCATCATCACAGAGTGTCACGTGACCGGGGCTTGACCCGCATGCTACCGAGCGGTCACGAATCGGCGGCCCGAAACGTCGGCGACAAGTTTTCACCCCTGCTAAGGGGGACATCCCGTTTTATGACGGTTCCCCCCAGAGCACCAGGGACGGACACATGGGCAGGGACGTGGCCTCGGCCAACATCAGCGGCGAGGATCGGCGGCGGTACAGGGAGAAGGTACTCAGGTGCCTGGACGTCCTGGCGCGCATGCTGGGCGAGTCCCAGTTCGACTTCCGGCGCCCGCACATCGGGCTGGAGATCGAGCTCAACCTGATCGACGCGGTCGGCGACCCGCTGATGCGCAACGCGGACGTGCTGAAGGCGATCGCCGACCCCGCGTGGGCGACCGAGCTGGGCCAGTTCAACCTGGAGATCAACATCCCGCCGCGGGAGCTGGGCGGGGAGGGCGCCGGCGAGCTGGAGTCGGAGGTCTTCGACCACCTGCTGCACGCGGACGGGCGGGCGCAGGAGGTCGGCGGCCGGCTCGTGATGATCGGCATCCTGCCGACGCTGCGGAGCAGCGACATCGGTGAGGAGACGCTGTCGGCCAACGCGCGGTACAAGATGCTGAACGACCAGATCTTCGCGGCGCGCGGCGAGGAGTTCGACATCGCGATCGACGGGGCGGAGCCGCTGCGGATGCACGCGGACAACATCACCCCGGAGGCCGCGTGCACGAGCGTCCAGTTCCATCTGCAGGTCAGCCCGGACCAGTTCGGCGCCTACTGGAACGCGGCGCAGGCGGTGGCGGGCCCGCAGGTGGCGACGGCGGCGAACTCGCCGTTCCTGTTCGGCCACCGGTTGTGGCAGGAGTCCCGGATCCGGCTGTTCGAGCAGTCGACGGACACCCGCCCGGACGAGCTGAAGGCGCAGGGCGTCCGGCCGCGGGTGTGGTTCGGGGAGCGCTGGATCACGTCGGTGTTCGACCTGTTCGAGGAGAACACCCGGTACTTCCCCGCGCTGCTGCCGCTGTGCGACGACGAGGACCCGCTCGCCGTGCTGGACGAGGGCGGCGTCCCCCAGCTGGGCGAGCTGACCTTGCACAACGGAACGGTCTACCGCTGGAACCGTCCGATCTACGCGGTGTTCAAGGGCCGCCCGCACCTGCGGGTGGAGAACCGGGTGCTCCCGGCGGGGCCGTCCGCGGCGGACGTGGTGGCGAACGGCGCGTTCTACTACGGCGTGGTGCGGATGCTGGCGGAGGAGGACCGGCCGGTGTGGACGCGGATGTCGTTCAACACCGCGGAGGAGAACCTGCACCGCGCGGCCCGGGACGGCATGGACGCCACGATGTACTGGCCGGGGATGGGCAACGTCCCGGCCGCCGAACTGGTGCTGCGGCGGCTGCTGCCGCTCGCCTACGAGGGCCTCGACCGGTGGGGCGTCGACCCGGCGCGCCGCGACCGGCTGCTCGGCATCATCGAGCGCCGGTGCGTGACCGGACGGACGGGCGCCGCCTGGCAGGTCGCGACCGTGGAGGAGATCGAGCGGTCCGGGACGTCCCGGCACGACGCGCTGCGGATGATGACGCGCGCGTACGCGGCGCACATGCGGGGCAACGAGCCCGTCCACACGTGGCCGGTCGGGGCGTAGCCGGCCCTGAGCGGGGCGTCGGGCCCGCCATCTTCACAGGATCCGCACATTTCGCCCCCAGGGCCTCCATAGCGGGCTTCTAGAGTCGGGTGCCGTGACGCACCACGGCAACCGCGGGACGGACGCCCCCGCGCAGCGCGTCCTCGTCGTCGAGGACGAACCGACGATCGCCCGCGCGGTCGCGGACCGCCTCGCGGCGGAGGGGTTCGCGGTGGCGACCGCCGCCGACGGCCCCGCCGCCGTCGAGCGCGCCCGGGACTGGCGGCCGGACCTGATCGTCCTCGACGTCATGCTGCCGGGCTTCGACGGCCTGGAAGTGTGCCGCCGCGTGCAGGCCGACCGTCCCGTCCCGGTGCTGATGCTGACCGCCCGCGACGACGAGACGGACCTGCTCGTCGGCCTCGGCGTCGGCGCCGACGACTACGTGACCAAGCCGTTCAGCATGCGCGAGCTGGTCGCCCGCATCCGCGCGGTGCTGCGCCGCGTCGAGCGCCCGGCGCCGGAGCCGGAGCCGCGCGGCGACGGCGGACCGGCGGGCGGCGCGCGCCGGGCGGAGCCGCTGCGGGTCGGGGACCTGGAGATCGACCCGGAGGCGCGGCGCGTCCGCCGGGACGGCCGCGAGGTCCACCTCACCCCGATCGAGTTCGACCTGCTCGCGTGCCTGGTGCGCAACCGCGGCACCGTCCTGACCCGCGCCGTGCTGCTCGAACAGGTGTGGGACTGGACGGACGCGTCCGGAACCAGGGTCGTCGACAGCCACGTCAAAGCGCTGCGCCGCAAGCTGGGGCAGGGCCTCATCCGCACGGTGCACGGCGTCGGGTACGGCCTGGAGGACGCGACATGAGCACGGTGCGGCGGCTGTGGGCGCGGCTGCCCCGGCCGCTGGACCCGCTGCGCTCCATCCGGGTCAAGTTCGGCGTCGTGGTCGTCGTGACCACGTGCGTCGCGGTGCTGACCGTCCTGTGGGGCTACCGCCTGGGCTTCCGGGCGCGGGAGACGCTGCCGGTGACGGTGCTGATCTCGCTCGGCGTCATCCAGCTCATCGCGCACGGCATGACCGCGCCGCTGCGCGCCATGACGGCGGCGGCGCGCGCGATGGCCCGCGGCGACTACAGCCGCCGGGTGCGGACGACGTCCCGCGACGAGGTCGGGGAGCTGGCGGAGGCGTTCAACCGGATGGCCGCCGACCTCGCGGAGGTCGAGCGGCAGCGCCGCGAGTTCGTCGCGAACGTCTCGCACGAGCTGCGCACCCCGATCAGCGCGCTGCGGGCCGTCCTGGAGAACGTCGCGGACGGCGTCACCCCCGCGTCGCCCGAGGTGCTGGAGTCGGCGCTCGACCAGACCGAGCGGCTCGGCCGGCTCGTCACGCAGCTCCTCGAACTGTCCCGCGCGGAGGCGGGCGCGACGCCGCTCGAACCGGACCGGATGGACGCCGCCGCGTTCGTCGACGACGTCGTCGCGGAGGCCGCCGCGGGGCACCCCGAGGCCGTGTTCGAGACGGACGTCCCGCCCGGCCTGCAGGCCGTCGCGGACCGCGACCGGCTGCACCAGATCGTCGCGAACCTGCTGGACAACGCCGCCCGGCACGGTCCGGCGGGCACGCCCGTCACGCTCACCGCCCGCGCCGCGGGCCCGTCGGGCGGCCTCGTCGTGGAGGTCGCCGACCGGGGCCCCGGCATCCCGCCCGAGGAGCGGGCGCGGGTGTTCGAACGCTTCTCGCGCGGCGCCGCGTCCGGCCCGCGCGCGGGCACGCCCGGTGGCGGCACCGGGCTCGGTCTCGCCATCGCCCGCTGGGCGACCGACCTGCACGGCGGCGAGATCACCGTCCTCGACGTCCCCGCCGGCTGCCGCATCCGCGTCGTCATCCCCCCGAACCCCGGAGGTTCCGCATGACCGATACGCCGGTGTCCTTGCAGAAGAAGCCCCCGGGCCCGCCGCCCGCCGGCCCGCCGCGCGTGTACGGGCCCGTGCCGCCGCCGTACTTCCTGAAGCCGACGAAGACGCAGCGGATGTACCGGCGCTGGAAGCAGCCGGAGCCGCTGCGCCCCGCGTTCGTCGCGGCGGCGGCCGGGGCGGGCGCGGTCGGCGCGCTGACGCTCGGCCCGATGATGCTGGAGAACTCCTACGGCGTGGGTCTGCCGATCGTCGCCGCGACCGTCGCGGCCGTCGCGGCCGCCGCCGCGCAGCGGGCCGGACGGCTGGTGGCGCCCGCGACGCCCCGGCGCCGGGGCGTCCGCCGCGCCAACCTCACCGCGGCCGCGTTCGCGCTGCTCGCGCTCGCCCTGGTCGGGGTGGCCGCGGTGCGCGACGCCGACTGGATCACGGTGCTCGCGCTGCTGCTCGCCATGCCGGTCGCCTCGTACGCGGCGACGGGCGGACGGTCGTGGGTCGAGCTGATCGGCGGCGGTGTCGCCTACCCGTTCGCCGCCCTGCGGATGCTGCCGTGGGCGGCGCGCGGCGTGAGCCGGGCGGCGTCGTCGGGACGCGGCGTGACCTGGCCCGTCATCCGCACCGGGCTGATCGCGGCCGGGCTGCTGCTGGTGTTCGGCGCGCTCTTCGCGGGGGCGGACGCGGCGTTCGGCGACCTCGCGGCCGGCCTCATCCCGGACATCTCGGGCGGCAGCACGTTCGTCTACACGTTCGCGTTCGTCGCCACGATGCTCGCCGCGCTCGCGGGCGTCCACCTCGCGCAGGCGCCGCCGCCGCTGCACATGCTCACCCCGGCGCGCCCCGCCCCGGCCGGGCGCTGGTCGTGGATCGTCCCGATCGCCGCGCTCGACCTGCTGTTCCTCGCCTTCTGCGCCGTCCAGGCCCGGGTGTTCCTCGCCGCCGACAAGGACGCGCTGCTCGCGGAGACCGGCCTCACCTACGCCGAGTACGCGCGGCAGGGCTTCTTCCAGCTCGTGGTGGTGACGGTCCTCGTGATCGCCGTCATCGCGCTGGCGATGACGTGGGCCCCGTCGGCCGCGCGCGCCGACCGGGTGAGCGTCCGGGTCCTGCTGGGGCTGCTGTGCGCGCTGACGCTGGTGGTCGTCGCGGTCGCGCTGCGGCGCCTGTACCTGTACGAGGAGGCGTTCGGCTGGACGCGGATGCGGCTGTGGGTGCACGCGTTCGAGATGTGGCTCGGGCTGGTCGTGGTGCTCGGCGGGGTCGGCGCGGTGTTCGGGTACCGCCGGTCGCTGCTGCCCCGCGCGGTCGCGGGCAGCGGCGCCGCCGCGCTGCTCGCGCTCGCGGCGCTCAACCCGGACGCGTTCATCGCGGAGCGGAACGTCGACCGGTTCGCGGCCACCGGCAAGATCGACGTGCTGTACCTGGGGAACCTGTCGGCCGACGCCGTCCCGGCGCTGGACCGCCTCCCGGAGCCGCTGCGGTCGTGCGCCCTGCGGCAGGTCGCCGGGGACTTGGCGGAGGACGAGCCGGCGACGGCCGCGAACCTGTCCCGCGCCCGCGCCCGCGACCTCCTCGACCGCAGCCCGGTGGTCCGCGACGCGAACGACCCCGTCATCTGCTATCGGCTGTCGACCCCTGACAACCTGACCCGCACGCCGGCGCCGGGGGACTAGGAGGCCGGGGCCGGAAGGCCGCGAAGGCGAAGGGGCGCCGTTCCGGGGGGACGGCGCCCCTTTTCCGTCCAACAATTTGAACTATGGTACAAGTAGTACGCTAGTTCAACTATTGAGGCGAGGCGGGGACGGGCATGGCACGGTCGGCACGCGCCGGACGGCGGGAGTGGGGTGGTCTCGCGCTGCTCGCGCCGCCGACCATGCTGCTCGGACTCGATGTGACGGCGCTCTACCTCGTCGTCCCGAACCTGGCCGCGGACCTCGAACCGACCGCCGCCGAAACGCTGTGGATCATGGACGTCTACGGCTTCCTCATCGCGGGGCTCCTCATCACGATGGGGACCCTCGGCGACCGGATCGGACGGCGCCGCCTGCTGATGATCGGAATGGCGGCGTTCGCCGCGGCCTCCGTCCTCGCGGCGTTCGCCCCCGGCGCGCCCTGGCTGATCGCGGCGCGCGCCCTGCTCGGCGCGGCCGGCGCCACCCTCATGCCCTCCACGCTGTCGCTGATCGGCACCATGTTCACCGACGCCCGGCAGCGGGCCCTGGCGATCGGGGTGTGGGCGACGATGTTCGCCCTCGGGATGGCGGCGGGCCCCGTCGCGGGCGGGGCGCTCGTCTCGGCCTTCTGGTGGGGGGCGGTCTTCCTCGTCGCCGTGCCGGTCGCCGCGCTCGTGCTGGCCGCCGCGCCCGTCCTGCTCCCGGAGCACCGGACCCGCGCCGGCCGCATCGACCTGCCGAGCGTCGCGTCGTCCCTGGTGGCGCTGCTGTCGCTCGTCTACGCGATCAAGCACGCGGCCGCGCACGGCGGCGACCTCCGGGCGGCGGCCGCCGCCCTCATCGGCGGCGGCGCCGCGGTCGCGTTCGTCCGCCGCCAGCTGCGGCTGCGCGAACCGCTGCTCGACCTGCGGCTCTTCACCGGCCGGGCCTTCTCCGCCGCACTCGGCGTCCTGCTGGTCGGCCTGGTCGGCTTCGGCGGCGTGATGTTCCTGGTCACCCAGTACCTGCAGCTCGTCGAGGGGCTCACGCCGACGGAGGCCGGGCTGCTGATGGGGCCGCCCGCCCTCGCCATGCTCGCCGGCGCCATCGGGGCCCCGCTCCTGGCCCGCCGGGTGTCGCCCGGGATCGTCATGGCGGCCACGCTGGCGCTGTCGCTGTCCGGATACGCCCTGCTCGCCCGCGCGGGGACGGACGACGAGCCGACCGTGATCGCCGGGTTCGCGTTCGTCTACCTCGGACTCGGGGTCGTCGCCGCGCTCGGCACCGACATCGTCGTGGGCTCGGCGCCGCCGGAGCGGTCCGGGTCGGCGGCCGCGCTCTCCGAGACCGTCCAGGAACTCGGCATCGCGGTGGGCGTCGCGGTCCTGGGCAGCCTCACCGCGGTGGTCTACCGCGGCACGGTCGAGGTGCCGGCCGGGCTTTCCGCCGCCGCGGCCGAGACCTACGGCGACGGCCTCGCCGGCGCGGCGTCCCTCGCGGACGGGCTGCCCGCCGGGGCCCTCGACCCCGCGCGGGCCGCGTTCACCGGCGGCCTCAACACCGCCGCCGCGGTCGCGGGCATCGCCGTGGCGGCCGCGGCCCTCGCCTGCTTCACGGCACTGCGCCGCGTCCCGCCGCTCGGCGCCCCCGGCCCCGGGGCGCGGCCGGAGGCGGACGCAGCCGGTAGCCTCGTCGGGCAGGAGCGACCATGACCGGTGAACGGGATGACGGCGGCTGAACACGACACGTCCGACGGGCGCAGGCTGCGCGGGCGGCGCCGCCGGGCGCAGATCATCGAGGCGACCCTCGCGGTCGTCCGCCGCGACGGCGCCGTCGGCGTCACCCACCGCGCCGTCGCCAAGGAGGCCGGGATCACCACCAGCCTCACCCTCTACTACTTCGCGACCCTGGACGACCTGCTGATCGCCGCCCTGACCGGCGTCACCGACGAGTACACCCGCCGCATCCGCAGCCTCATCGAGTCCGCGGACGACCCGGTCGGCGGCCTCGCCCGGCTCATCGCCGAATCGGGCGGGGACGGCCGGGAGCGCGCGCTCGCCGAACGGGAGCTGTCGACCCTGGCGGCCCGCCGGCCCGCCCTGCGCCCCGCCGCCCGGCGCTGGCGCGACAACGTCGCGGAACTCGCCCGGACCCGCACCGACGACCCCGACGCGGTCGCGGCGTTCGTGGCGCTGGCCGACGGCCTGTGCACGGCCGTCCTCCTCGGCGACGGCGAGGCCGACCCCGACCGCATCCGCGCGGTCCTCGGCACGGCGCTGCGGCCGGCCCGCTGACCCGCCGCGGGCGTCCGGTGTCAGCCGGCCGCGATGGCGAGCAGGGCGTAGGCGGCGAGGGTGGAGTCGTCGGTGATCCGGCCGGTCGCGACGAGTTCGCGGAACTCGGCGCGCGACACCCACCGCTGCCGCATGTCCTGCTCCTCGACCTCCCGGTCCGGCTCGCCGGGCGTCAGGTCGGTCGCGTGGAAGACCGTGAAGCCCTGGCCGCTCGTGCCGTGCGCGCAGTTCAGGTAGCCGATGCGGCGCAGCCGTCCGGCGGTGAACCCGGTCTCCTCGGCCAGCTCCCGGCGGGCCAGCTCCAGGGGCTCGACGTGCGCGCGGCCGGGCGCCGAGCCCTGCGGGAAGTTCCACGTCCGGCGCCCGATCGGGTAGCGGTACTCCTCCACCATGTGGAAGCCGCCGTTCTCCTCCGGGACGACCAGCACGAAGTCGGGCTTGTCGACGACGCCGTAGATGCCGCGCGAGCCGTCGAGCCGCTCGATCTCGTCCTCGCGGACGACCATCCACGGGTTCTCGTACACGACGCGCGACGCGATCCGGCGCACGGCGGGGCGCCTGCCGTCCGCCCCGTCGCCCTCCTGGAGGTCGGACATGTCAGACTCCCGCCCCGTATCGGTAGATGAGTTCGTGCCGGTGGCCCGCCACCACCCGGTGGGTCACCTCGACCACGCGGCCGTCCTGGTCGTGCGCGCGGCGCCACAGCGTCAGCACCGGCTGCTCCGGGCCGATCTCCAGCACCTCCTGCTCCTCCGCGCGCGGCAGCCGGCAGGTGACCGTCTCCTCGAACACGATCGCGAGCCCCGCCTCCTCCAGCCGCGAGTAGATCCCGCCGGGCCCGGTGTCGACCTCCCGCAGGACCGGGACCCGCTCCACCACGTCGAGCGGCACCCAGGTCGTGGCCGTCTGCACGGGCGGCTCGCCCTCCACGCCCTGGACGCGGGCGCGCCGCAGCAGCCGCGTCCCGGCGGGCACCGCGAGGCGCCGCGCGAGCCGCTCGTCCGCGGCGACCTCCGCGACGTCCGTCCGGGTGAAGGGGGTGCCGGTGCCCTGCGCGGACACGTGGAAGCCGCGCCAGCCGCCGACCTGGCGGGTGATGTCGGACGCCGCGCGGCGGATCCGCCCGGTGGTGCGGACCTGCACCCCGGAGCCGTGCTCCACGCGGACGAGGCCCTGCCCGGCGAGCATCCGCAGCGCCCGGCGGACGGTGGAGCGGTCGGCGCCGAACTCGCGGGCGAGCTCGCGCTCGGAGGGCAGCCACGCGCCCGGGTCGAGCTCGCCCTCGACGATCCGGGCGGCCAGCGCACTGGTGATCGCTTGCGCCTTCGTGGGGGGTCGCGGCATACCCGATCCTGCTCCGAACTGCGTACGTCGATCTCACGATCTCACACCGCGTCCGGGCCCGGGGCCGGTACCGTCAGGCTCACCTCGCTCCCGAGCCGCGCCGGGCACCGCGACAATCTCTGTCCGTGTTCTGCCGAACACGTTGTGACACGGCCCCCGGCCGCCTACGGTAGTCCTACCATAGGCCGACCAAGGAGTCCGCGGTGATGTCGGTGTCCATGTGCATGCCCGGCTGGCACAGCGAACGCTCGGACCGTGGCCTGCGCGCCACCCGGGTGACGCCCTTGACGGACTACCAGTTGCTGAACGGCTGCCTGGAGGAGATCGTCGCCCTCGACGAGGGCGAGCTGTGGCTGCTGTGCGACGCGCAGACCCGGCTGGCGGAGCGGGTCGCCACCGCCGAGCGGCTGCGGGTCAGGTCCGCCGGAAGCTGACGACCTCGCCGCTGTCCCCCACGGCCGCCTTCGCGGACGGGATCAGGTGCTCGCCCGGCCCCGCCGCCAGCAGCGCGCGGGCGCGCAGCACGATCTCGAGGTCGAACCGCAGGTCCGGGTCCAGGAGCTGGTCGCCGAACAGCTCCTCGAGCTGCCGCAGCCGGTACCGGACGGTCTGCGGGTGCACGTGCAGGCGCATCGCGACCTCGTTGGCGTTGCGGCCCGACTGCAGCCACGCCAGCAGCGTCTCGGCGAGCCGGTCCTGCTGGCTCGGCCGCAGGTGCGCCAGCGGCGCGAGCCGCAGGTCCGCGAGCGCCGTGGTGAGCCCCTCGTCCTGGAACAGGATCAGTGTGGACATGTGCTCCACGCTGCGCACCACCCCGTCGCCCTCGATGACGCCGCGCTGCACCAGGCACAGCGTCTTGCGGGCCCACTGGAACGAGCGGCCCGCCTCCATGACCGGGACGGTCGGGCCGACGACGGCCGGGGTCCCGGCGAGCGCCCGGTCGACGAGCTTCGCGCGGCCGGGGCCGTCCGGGTCCGGGATGATCAGGCTGGGGGTGCGGCGGGTCAGGTCGGCGAGCACGTCGGGCGGGAACGCCGTCCCGCGGTCGTCGCGGACCTGCCGGCCCAGCGCGACCGCCGCGACCGTCCGCGGCAGCGGCCAGTGCGCGGCCGCCGCGAGGTCCGCGACGGCCTCCGCCCCGGCCGGCGGGTCGGCGAACAGCAGGTCGAGCAGCCGCTTGCGGCGCCGCTGCATCTCCCCGGCCACCTCGGCCTTGGCCTGGGAGAAGCCCTCCGCCGCCGCGTGCGCCAGCTCGTCCTGGAACAGCATCAGCGCCTCGCCGACCGCGCCCAGCGTGCGGGGCTGGACGCGCAGCGCGTCGGCGCCCTCGGTGATCCGGCGCCACGCGATCATGCCGCCCACCCGCATCGCGGTCTGCATGGCGTCGAGGCTGCGGCCCTCGCCGGCCTCGCCGCGCCCGATCGCGCGGAAGAAGTCGGTCACGGACGCGGGCTCGTGGTCCGGATCCGCCACCCGGTCCACGAAGTAGTGCAGCACGCGCTCCACGGCCTGCCGCAGGGTGCCCGAGTAGGCCCCGTCGCCCGGCCGGTCGTACTCGCGGACCCGCGTCTGGATCTCCTGCATCATGTCGTCCGCCACCTCGTCGAGGTGCGGCCGCATGTGATCGGCCAACTCCCTGGGCAGATCCGCCCAAGGTCGCCCGGTGGCGCTCGAACCGTCGTCCGACACGTACCCTCCCCGCCGCTCGGTTCCCCTGCGTTCCGCGCCACACACACGGGGTAATTACCTACTTATGAGACCAGTGTGGGGCAAATCATGACCCGTGGACCGGTCAGGGCGAAAGTCTAGGTCGACATCCGACCAGAACCGGCCGCCCCTCCCGACGACATCTCACATCTCCACAGGGAGGCGAGTCATCCTGCTCACGGTGTTCTATAAGACGCAGGACCGCGAGGTCGCGGAGATCGAGCGTGCGGTGCGGGCCATGAAGGTGTGCCAGGACGAGCACGGCCATGCACGGACGGACTACATCAGGGAGGTGTGAGGCAATGGGAGAGCAGCAGAGCCCCCATGCGCGCTGGGTGCCGGGCGCGGGCCGCGACAACGACGAGGTCCGCGCCGGACGGGAGGAGGCCCGCATCGCCTTCGAACTGGGAAACGCCGTCAGGGAACGGCGCCAGGCCATGGGCTGGTCGCAGGCCGAACTCGCCAGGAGGGCCGGCATGACGCAGCCCGCCCTCTCCCGGCTGGAAGCTGGCGGGCCCACGCCGACCATCGGAGTGCTCGACCGCATCGCCCATGCGCTCGGAGCGAAGCTGACCGTGCAGTTCACCGACGCCGCCTGAGAACGCGGTCGCGCGGGAGGGGAGGGCCGGGCGGCGCCTGGGGGGAGGGGGCGCCGCCCGGCCCTCCCCTCC
>NZ_QHJN01000121.1:0-24947 GCF_003947565.1 Actinomadura sp. WAC 06369
CGTCGGTGACGCTGGCCGGGGTCTGACCACCAGCGGCGGCCCCCGGCCAGCGTCACCGACGCCCCCGGGCCGCCTCCTCCCCGCCGCTGGTGGTCAGACCCCGGCGGGGACGGGGGCGGTGGGGTCGCGCAGGATGTCGTACTCGCCGATCCGGTCCTCGTCCTCGGCGATGATCCCGGCGTCGATGTAGCGGTCCTTGTTGCGGTAGAACCAGGTCTTCTCGCGGCCGATCCGCTCGAGGAAGCCGCCCTTGGCACCGAGGTCCTTGACGGTGAAGCCGAGCTTCCCGGCGGCCAGCCATTCGGCGAGCTGGGCCTCGAACACCTGGCGGGACTCCTCCACCGACAGGCGCTTGTTGCGGGCGCGCTGCTCGGGGGTGCGCAGGGAGAAGTTCGCGCCTTCGGGGACGTCCTGGATCTGGGTCTCGGGGGTGGTGTCGGCCTGGTCGTCGTCCAGGCCGTGCGCGGCCAGGTGCTCGTCGGCGGATGCGGCGAGCATCTCTTCCAGCTCGGCGCGGGCGTCGTCGACCTCGGCGCGCGCGGCGTCGTTCATCTCCATCTCGATGTCCTCGTCTTCGTCGTGGGTCTCGTCGGTGATCTCGTCGTGGACGCGGGCGGCCGGCTGCGGCGCCGTCCGGGGCGCCGTCGTCGGCTGCGGGGCGGCCGCCGGGGCGGGCTGCTGCGCGGCGGGCTGATTGGCGTGCTCGATCAGGGTGTTGAGCGCCTCGGCCAGGGTCTGGACGTCGACGTCGGGGTTGGCGCGCAGCGCGTTGCGCAGCGCGGTCTCGAACACCGCCTGGCGGGGTTCGGCCGGGTCGGCCGCGCCGACCTCGGCGAGGATCTGCTGGCAGATCTCCACGACGTGGGTGTCCGGCTCGCCGCCGGTCAGGTCGGCGGGGTCGGTGTCGTCGACGTCGGGGACGTCGACGCCGACGGGCTCGGTGTAGACGGTGCGGTGCTCCCACAGCGGGCCCAGGGCACGGGTGGTGATCTCGTCAAGCGGGGTGCGGATGCTGGCCGCGGCGGTGATCGCGGCGGCGATGTCGGCCTTGTTGCGGGTGTCGTAGCCGCGCATCTTGGTGGCCCAGTTGTCTTCGTCGGTGCCGATGCCGGTGACGTAGCCGTAGCCCTTGCGGCGCGCCTTCCACGTCGGGACGGCGCCGGCCTCGATGACCTCGTCGGGCAGTACCAGCTGGGCGTCGGCAAGTTCGCGGACGCCCATGCACATCCCGGCGCCGTGGTTGGCGCGGGCGTCGGTCGGCAGGTTGTCGTGGGTGGCGCGCTGCAGGGAGCTGACGATCCAGATGCCGGCGGACCGGGCCGCGCGCAGCAGCTTGCTGTAGGCGTCGGCGGACGGCATCAGGTCGGCGGCCTCTTCGGCCCAGATCACCAGGAAGGTCAGGGACGACTTGGGGGTCCAGTAGTCCAGGCCCTCGCGGGTCAGGTGGTCGGTGCGGGCGGTGATGACGCCGGACATGGCCTTGATGAACCGCCGCGCGGTGGGCATGTCGAGGATGACCATGGACATGCCGTGGACCATCGGCCCGAACGTCTGCAGGCCCTTGGCGGTGTCGATGCCGATCACCGCGACGCGCGAGCGGGTCAGCAGCCGGGTGATCAGCGCCCGCGCGAACGCGGACTTGCCCGCCCCGGACACGCCCATCAGCAGCAGGTGCTCGACGCCGCCGTCCTCGTGCGCGGTGATCTGCACCTCGACGGGGTCGCCGTGCTCGTAGCGGCCGACGTCGATCGTGTCGCAGACGCTCTTGCCCGCGCCTTCCCAGGCGTTGAACGGCAGCCCGGCCTTGAGCAGGTCGGCCACGGCCATCCGCAGGTAGCCCACGCCGGCGTTGTCGGGGTCCTGGCGGATGGTGGCGGCCCCGGCCGGGACCTTCGCGGCCGCCGCGATGATGGGCGTGAGGGCCTGGGCCTCGTCGATGGTGGAGCCGACCTCGGCCTCGACCTTGGCCTCGATGACGCCGTTCCCGGTGCCGCGCAGCCGGGAGAACTTGAACCGCTCGGAGTCGATGACCTCGCCGAGCTTGCCGAGCTGGTGGCCGCTGTCGCCCTGTTCGCCGGCGCCCCACTTCATGCCCTGCCGGATCCCCCACAGCACCGACAGGGCGACGGCGCCGAGGCCGTACACCTCGGCCATCGGGGAGAAACCGACCACGACCCCGGCGGTGGTCGCGGTGGTGACGGCGGCCGCCGTCGCCGCACCCAGGTAGCGCAGGTGCTTGCGTTTGCCCGCGGTCACCCACGTGTAGCCGGTCGCGGCCATGCCCGCCCCGGCCACCCCCAGGGTGTAGAACGGCGTGGTCATCGGGTCGCCGCCCCACACGTGGTGCATGAGCGAGATGCCGGGGGCCAGCGCGGTGAACAACACCGGCGCGACGCTGAGCGGCAGCGCCCGGGTGATGTAGTAGTCCATGCCCCGGGTGGTGACGCTGGTAGCGCCGCCCGTGGCGGGCTGGTTCCGGGTGGTCTTGGTGACGGTCTTGGCGGCCATGGCCGGCCCCCTTCCAAATCGGTCGATCAGTGATCAGCAGTGGGGTCCGGGGCGGGCCCGCGACGACGGGCCCGCCCCGGGCGGGTCAGTCGTCGTCGGTGAAGATCTCGAACTTGGACTTGGGCTTGGTCTTCGGCTTGCCCTGCGCGGCGCGCTCGGGGCCGACGAAGTGCTTGTGGAAGGAGTTGGTCATCTTCACGCCGCCCAGGGCCCAGGCGGCGACGCCGTCGGCGCCGATCCGCAGGTGCGCGGTGACCAGCCGGGCGCGGACCTTGGTGGAGGCGCCGAAGTGGTACCACTTGCCCTGGTAGTTGCGCAGCGCCGACTCCAGCTCGTCCGCGCGGAAGTAGGTCTGCAGGTACAGCTCGTTGCCGATCTTGCGGATCAACTTGCCGTAGGCGATGACGTCCTTGGACGTCTCCAGCTCCAGGTTCTCCAGCTGCTGGATCAGCTTGACCAGGTCAGCCATCGATCGGTCCTTCCTCGTTGGGGCTGATGGGGGTGCAGATCAGCGCCGCGACCCAGGGGTGCGGCTGAATGTCGACGGTCTCGGCGGAGACGCGGCGGCCCAGCCGGTCCACCAGCAGGTGGCGGGAGCGGGGCCGGGCGGCCCGGCCGTGCGGCCGCAGGCGCCGGGCGGTCCCGGCGGCGTGCGCGGCCGCGGCGCCCAGCTCCCGCACGGCCTGGCCCAGCAGCAGCCGGGCCATCTGGAAGCGCCCCGCGCTCACAGCCGACCCCGGACGAAAGGGCGCGCCACCCACCAGCCCAGGACGCCGCTGCAGAACACGGCCGGGGCCTGGTACATCCCGGTCTTGTGGGTCAGCAGCAGCCACGCCACCGCGGCGACCGCGGCGAACAGCAGCACCGCCAGCCCCGGCCGCTTGCGGATCCGGATCCGGGAGCGCTTCACCGGTCCGCCCCGTCCTTGCGCGTGGCCAGGCGGGGGCGGGCGAACCGGTCCCACGCGGCCTCCCCGCCGACGATGGCCGTCAGAGCCGCCGCCAGCAGCAGCATCGCCGTCGCCGGCGTCGGGCTCGGGACGACGAGCGCCCCGGCGATCAGCGTGAACCCGGCCGCGATCACGACCCGGGGCAGGAGGAACCAGGCCCGCTCGTCGTCCGGGGCCTGGGGGCGGGGGTGCTCGGTGTCGGCGACGACGTGCAGGACGTCGACGGCGGTCTCGCCGAGGTCGTCGACGAGCACGTCGCGCAGGGACCGCAGGATCAGCGCGCGCAGCACCGGGTCGGCGGTGTGGGCCAGGTCGACCCACAGCCGCTCCCCGACGCTGTAGTCGGCGAGCGGAGCGGGCCAGGACGGCGGCGCGATCACGGCCCGCTCGGTCGCGGCGACCTGCCGCAGCAGCGCGGCCGAGGTGCCCAGCGACGCCGCGACCGGGCGGCCGTCGGCGTCCTCGGCGCCCCACGCGGCCGTGTGGATCTCGGCGAGCGCGTCGGTGAGGTCGCTGGCGGTCTCCAGCAGCCACGCCCGGGTCTCCCGGTGGCGGGTGCGGGCCAGGTCGGCCAGGACGGTGTTGAGCCAGTTGCTGTACCGGTCGTACTCGGCGCGGGCGTCGCGCCGCTCGCGCCGCGCGGCGCGGATCTCGGTGATGTTCATGGGGGTGACCTCCACGGTCAGAAGCAGGAAGGGAAGATCCGAGGGGCGGACGGCGCGCGGTGCGCAGCAGCTCGTCCGGGTGAGGCGGCCCCGCGAGCACGGCGGCCGCGCGGCGGCCGCGGCGCGGGCCCGGAACGACCGGGCGCACCGGCTGCGCGCTCCGGCGCGCTCCGGCGTCCGCGGTCCGGCGTCCGCACGCCGCGTCGCGCACCGCGCGGGGCCGTGCTCGCGGGGGCGCATCATCAGCGCTCACTCCCGTCGGCGGAGTGCGCGGCGGGCACGGGCGGGGCGGGGTGGGGCAGGTCGACCCACACCCGGCGGCCACCGGTCGCGAGGGCCTGGTGCTGCAGGACGCCGAGCGTCGCGCAGATCCACAGGCCCCGGCCGGACTCCCCGGCGGCGCCCAGCAGCACGTCCGGCCCGTGGTCGGCGCCCTGGTCGACGACCTCGACGTGCGCCTGGCGGCCGGTGACCTCGACGATCACGCGGTACTTGCCGCCGGGCTCACCCGAGGCGGTGTACCTGCAGGCGTTCGTGGCCAGCTCCGACACGCAGGTCAGCGCGTCGTCCACGACGTCGACGGGCAGGCCCGCGCCGGTCAGCGCCTCACGGGTCCAGCGGCGCGCGGCCGCCACCGTGCGGACGTCGTCACCGGCCAGGACGGTCTCGTAGTGCTGGGGGATCATGCGATCACCCCCACGACGACCCCGGCCGCGATCAGCAGCACGCCGAACGCGATCAGGTCGACCGCCAGCCGCAACCGCCGGTTCTTGCGGTCGCAGATCCGCGACAGGACCACCAGGTCCTCGCACTGCCAGGACGTGATCAGGTCCTGGTCCGCCTCCATGTGGCAGTCGGCGACCTGGACGGCGTCCATCGCCACCCACCGCCGGAACCCGCTCGCGCCGAGGCGCGGACGCAGCACGCACGCCAGCAGCACCACGGCGGCGGCCGCCAGGACGAGCCCGGCCGCGCCGAGGGTGATCCGCATCGGCACCGGCCCGCGGGTCACCTGCGTCGCGACGAACGCCACCGCGGCCCCGGCCAAGCCCGCCAGCGTTCCGCACTTGGCGTCCACCCGGGCCAGCTCGGCGCGCACCGCCGCCAGCTCGGCCGCCAGCCCGTCACCGGGGATCAGGGGCGCGGTCATCGCTCCTCACCCCCCGCCAGGCGGGCGGACGTGGCCAGGCCCTCGGCCACCAGCCGCTCCGGCCGGTCGCCCGGCGCCGGCGCCAGCCCGATCTCCTCCAGATGGCCCTGGATGTAGGTCATCGGCGCCAGCTCCCCGGCCGCGGCCGCCGCGACGGCGGCGCGGGCGTGGGTGAGCAGCTCCACGTAGGCGACGTGCAGCTCGGCGTACCGGTGCTCGGCGACCGTCAGGCCCGACCCGAGCGTCTCCAGGTGGTCCCGCAGGGCGGCCTCCTGCTCACGCAGGGCCCGCACCTCCTCGCGCGCCTCGCGCAGGCGCCGCCTGCGGTCCAGGTCGCTCGGCACGGCCGACACCGCGCGCTCGTGAGCGATCGTCATCACCGCTCACCCCCGTCGGTGCCCTCGTTGCGGATCTGGGCGGCCAGCCGCCGCGCGGTGGATTCCGGGATGCCGGTCTCGGCCTCGATCTGAGCGCCGCTCAGGTCGGGGTGCTTGGCCAGCAGATCCCGGACGGTCTGCAGCCGCTCAGCGTGCGCCCCGCTCACGCGGGCCCGCTTACGGCCCTTCGTCCGACCCCGCTTACGCGGCCGCTTGGACGCCCGCTCACCGGACCGCTCGTCCGGCCGCTCACCGGGGGCGCTCACGACCCGCTCACGCGGCCGCTCGTCCTCCCGCTCACCGTCCCGCTCATTGGGCCGGTCGCTCACCCGCTCGTCGCGCCGCTCACGGTCGGGCGCGGGCGGCAGCTCCAGCAGCGCCCCGCCAGTGTTGGCGCGGTCGCTCAGCCACCGCTCGATCGCCGCGATCCCCTCCGGGGCCTCCAGCGCCACGATCGTGTCGTGCGTGGTCCCCGTCGGCTCCAGCCGCTCACCCTGCACCGGTGTGTCCGGCCGCTCACCGGAGTCGTCACCGGAGTCGATGAGCGAGGCCGGGATGAGCTGCCCGTCGACGATCGTGATCGAGCCGTTCTTCGCCGCCTGCTTGGCCGCGCTGGTCTCGCGCTTGAGGACCTGGCGCGCGACCTTCCGCTCATGACGCGGCGCGTCCGGACCGAGCCCGTACCGCTCGACCCACGCCGCCCGCCACGCCTCCTCGGCCGACAGGCCGCGCGCGGCCGCCAGCGCCGCCGCCGACGCGCTCAGGCGCGGGTAACGGATCCGGCGGATCAGGGCCCGGCGGATCGCCGCCGCGTCCCGGCCCTCGCGGACCTTGTTCTCCTTGGCCTTGCGGAGCGCGATGGTCAGCTCCAGCAGCACGATGCTCAGCAGGCTGGTCAGCCCGAGCATCACGCCGATCTCGAGCGTCTTGCCGTGCCAGCAGTTCATCGCCGCGGCGACCCCGGCAAGCGTCCAGGTCAGCGCCCGGTACCGGCCCGCCGGCAGGTTGTCGGCGACGGCCTTGTGCGCCATGAACGCGGCGTAGAGCACGCTGCCCTCGATGGCGATCGGCAGCAGCGGAGCCAGCACGCCGAGATCCATCGTCTTCTTGGCGAACTGGTACTGCCCGTTCCACGCGATGACCGCCGGGGAACCGACCGCGACCGCAGGTAGCGCCAGGCCGCCGTGCCGACGCACCGCATCGGCGAGGGCCTGCCGCCGCTCGATCTTCCGGACCCGCTTGCGCTCGGCCTCCTGGTGGTCCAGCTCGGCCTGCTCACGCCGCTGCTGCTGCTGCGTCTCCGCCCGAACCTGCTCCGCCTTGGCCTTGGCGACCTCGGCCTGGGCGCGGGCGGTGATCCGCTCGCTCCTGGGGTCCCAGCTCATCGGGCACCCCCTCGCCGCCACCAGGCACGGCGCCGCACCGGCGCCTCGCCCGGCTCGCGGACCGCCGGACGCAGCGCCGCAACGATCTCGGCCAGCTCGGTGCACACCTCGCTGACCTCGCTCGCCAGGTCCGATGCGCCCGCGTCCACGACGGTCTCCAGCGCACCGACCCTGCAGGTCAGCATGCCGATCCCCGCGTTCAGCGTCTTGGTCATGTCCCGGATCGCGGCGGCGACCTGCGCGATCTCCGCCCGCGTCGCGGGCATCTCCTCCGCGACCGCCAGCACCGCGCGCCCGGACGCGACCTGCGCATCGCGCAACGCCTCCAGCGGCACGTCGTACCGGTACCGCGACTTGCTGTCCGTCCACCTCGACTCGGTGGACGCCCCGGCCGCGGCCTCCAGCGCCGCACGCGCCAGCTCCACACCGAACTCGGGCTTCTCGACGTTCTCGTTGAGCAGCGCCTCAACCTCGTCGTCACGGATCCGGGGCCCGATCTCGGACAGGAACTCCGCGATGTCCGCCGCCGTGAGATTCGGGCCGAACGTGTTGTGCACCGCGATGGCCCTGGCCCGGACGTCGGTCAGCCGCCCCAGGAACTCGTGCCACGACCGGTACCACGGGTCGTCGCTGAGGGCGAAGGTCGCGAAGAGGCGGCGCCGCTGCTCAGCCCGGCCCGGCCCCTGCAGGGCCTCGGCGGGCGTCCACCGACGCAGCCGCGTCCACATCGTGGGGTCACTCGCGTCGAAGTGCTCCGGCACACCGGGGATCGTCGACGTCATGCCGACACCCCCTCGACCGCGACCGGGAGTTCGTCAACGTGGGCGACACGGCGGGTGCGGCGGCGGATCCTACGGAGCATCCGCTCCCGCTCCCAGGGGGCCGTTCCGCCCCAGATGCCGTGCGACTGCACGCCGTACTGGGACTCGGTCTTCAGCGCCAGCAGCAGGCACTGGGACCGCACCGGGCAGTCGGCGCACACCTTCCGGGCGTGCGACTCGTACTCGGCGCGGCCGCGCTCGCCGGTCGGCTCAACGTCGGGGTGCCACCGGTCGTCAGCGGTGCCGACGCACGTGCCCGAATCGGTGACGGTCTCGCTGAGCTGCGACAACGTCAGGGAGGCGATCTCCCGAGGGATGTGGGAGATACTGGTCATGGACCCACTTCCTTTCGCAGAGGGACGGTCCATCGGCCTCGGTGGGGTGCCGCCCACCGAGGCCACTTGCGTTTGTTGCGAGGTGCCTCTCGCCACGAGGTCTCACCTGCTCAGTGGGGTGCCGCCCACTGGGCTCAGATTGTCTTGGGACAATCCAATGAGGCCATGAGGACAATGTTCGCCAGAACGCGGGGTACTGTCAACGATTATCCCAAGACAATTTCGGGAGGGGAGGGCAACTGGTGGCTGTGCACTCGCGCTACCTGGACATTGCCACTCAGATCCGGGTACGGATTGAAGCTGGCGAGTGGGAACCGGGGAGCAAGCTCCCTCGGCTGGACGACTTTGCGAAGGAGTACCAGGCCAACAGGGACACCGTCGGCCGGGCCATCGGACACCTGGAGTCAGAAGGATGGGTCTGGGCCGTCCAGGGGCGGGGGATCATCGTTCGGCACGGCACCATGCGGCCGCGCAGGCCACGGGGCAACCTGGTGAAGCGGAACGTCGCCACCGGAAAGCCGGGCTACAGCTTCCCGTCGGCGACCGGCACGGAGGTGTGGGACCACCACATCCCGCCCCTGGCCTCCTATGAGCCGCTGACCGACTCCCGGATTGCGAAGATGCTGGGCGTCGAGGTCGGCAGTTCGGTGATGCGCCGGTTCAGGGTGACCGGCCCCAAGTCCGAGCCACCGTTCCAGATCAACACCTCCTGGATTCATCCGCGCGGCGTCGCCGACGCGCCTGAGGTCGCCTCCCAGGTCGACAGCCCGGGGGACTGGCTGTACCAGCTTGAGAAGGCCGGCCACTGGCCCATCAGCTGGCTGGAGGTGCACCGAGCACGGATGCCCTCCAAAGAGGAGGCCAGCCTGCTGGAGATCCCCGTCAACCTCCCCGTGCTGGAGATCGTGCGCGTCGGCACGTCGGGAGGCGATGGCCAGCCAATCGAGGTCACGGAATACGTCGTAGCCAGCGACCGCGTCGAGACCGTCCACGTCCTGCACCGAGACGAGAACGCACAGGACCCGTGGCCCGAAGAGACCGACAGCCCCAGCGACAGCGAAACGGGCAGGTGATCCCAGGCCATGGCTCTGATCGTTGACGGCGTCGCCCGAACCCATGTGGGGCTCGTCCGGAAGCGCAACGAGGACGCGTTCTACCTGGGCACATCGCTGTTCGCCGTGGCCGACGGACTCGGGGGACATGTTGCTGGTGACATCGCGAGCAACCTCGCAATCGATGCCCTGAAACGACACGACCATCCGGTCCGTCCGGCGGATCTCCCCACCCTCCTCGGCCGTGGCGTCAGCGACGCCAACGAGGAATTGCGCCGCAAGATCCACATCGACCCCGGCCTTGCTGGCATGGGAACCACGCTGGTGGCCATGCTCTGGTCTCAGACAACCGCAGCGGTGGCCAACGTGGGCGACTCCCGTGTCTACCTGCTGCGCGGCACCGAGTATCAGCAGATCACCGAGGACCACACCTACGGTCACCTGGTGGCCGAAGCCGCCAGCGACCCGAGATTGTCCGAACGCATTACCCGGTTCATCGACGGGCGGGCAGACGGACGCTCACCCGACATCAACCTCCACGCTCTTCGGCCCGGCGATCGGTTCGTCCTGTGTTCCGACGGGCTCAGCGGCGTCGTTCCCCACGAGATCGTTCGCGAGACGTTGATCTCGGTGCGCAGCTCGGATGAGGCGGCAGACCGCCTCGTCGACCTGGCAATCGAGCACGGTGGTCCAGACAACGTCACCGTGCTCATAGTCGATGTACGGGCGGCCGACTAGCCACAGGCCCCCATGGATGAAGCCCCGGCCACGGCCGGGGCTTCATCTGTTTCGCATGTCGAGCGCGCGCTCTCGCGCTCGTCCGCCTGATGATGATCACATCCACTGATTACGCTGCGCGACCGTCCGCCTGAAAGATTCGAGACGGGGACGCTGTGCGCCGCACACCGCACTGCGCACACCGCACTGGCGCCGTTCCCCTATAGGGATGTGCGCTCTGAACAGGGCCGCACACCGCTCCGCACAGCGCCGCGCACTCCCGATCGCACTCGACCGCACAGCTGACCGCACACCGGCCGATCCTCACGCTCTGTCATCGTTGCGGCGGGTCGGGACGGCTCGTCCCGCCCGCGTCAGGGCGGCGCTTGCGTCGTCCGGACGCGAGCATGATGCGTCGTTCGGCCCGCTGCCGGGCGGGGGTCAACGGCTGAGTCCGCGGCCGGGTCCGTCGCGGCGGGGGCCGGGCCGCCGGTGCAGCTCGTGGGCGCGGGCCTCGATGTCCGCTCGCCGCGCGGCGCGCTGTTCGGCGGCTTGCTGGGCTCGGTACTGGTCTCGGGCGGTGGCCTCGGCGCGGGCCCGGGCGGCGGGCAGCAGGGTCCGGGCGGTGATCTCGCCGTTGACGGCGGTGAGGATGTCGGCGGCGTGGGCGGCGTCGCGGGTGCGCGTCGGCCGCCCGATGCGCGCCACCTCCATCGGCACTGGCCCGTGCCGCTCGGTGTGCGCGGCGGCCTCGGCGCGGTGGCGGGCGCCGGCGCGGTCGGCGGCGATCGCAGCGGCCTGGTGCTCGTCCCAGCGGGCGGTGAGGGCGGCCAGCTCGGCGGCGGGCCCGCGCTGGCTCCAGCGGCCGGGGCGGTGATCGACCGGCAGCCGCGCCTGCTCTAGGACGTCGTAGCGGTAGGGCGCGGCGGCGGCCGCGCGCAGCCGCGTCTGCTGGGTCTCGGCCTCTGTGATCTGCTGGGCGAGATCGGCTTCCTGGGCGGCCAGGGCGTCGGCGGCGGCGCGGGCGGCGGCCCGGGACGTCCCGGTCAACCGCAGCGCGACCGGGTTGCGGGCGGCCTGGGCCTGGGCGTCGCGGACCTGGCGGGCCAGGGCGTGGCGGCGCTGGTAGGCGTCGCGGGTCCACTCCTGCAGGCGCTCCAGCCGCTCGGCGGCGTCGGCGGCCGCGGCGAGCACGTCCCGCCGCGCGGCCAGCATCGCCGCGGCGGGGCCCTCGCCCCGGTCGGCCCGCGCCAGCTCGGCGGCGTGGAGCTCCTCGACGCGTCGGCAGATCGTCAGCTCCCGCTCCGCCGCGGCCCGCAGTTTGGCCAGCTCATTGTCGGTGCGGGCGCCGTAGGGCCGCTGATGCCACGGCGCGATCCGGGCGTCCTGCCGCTCCTGGCGCTCCTGCCGCTCGGGGCGCGGTCGGGGGATCTCGTCCCCGAGTTCGGGGGTGATCAGCTTGTCGGCGCGGTCGCCGCGCAGGGTCGCGGCGTAGGCGGTGATCACGCGCGTCAGCTCGTTGGCGGCGCCGGCGGGCTCGCCGTGCCGGGCCCGGTCCGCATCGCTCTCCAGCAGCGCGCGGGGCAGGTAGAGGTCGACGCGGGCGCTGTCGCGGGACATGGCGGGGTAGAGGGCGTGCGGGTCCAGACCCATCCCATACACCAGCACCCGCTCCGCCGACTGTCCTTGCGCGGCCGCGACGGTCATCGCGGTGCCGTGCGTCAGCTCGCCGCGCGCGACCCGGGCGGCGGGGATGGCCGTGTCCTCGAGGACCGGCCCGTCCGGGCCGGGGCGCCGCCACTGCACCACGAGGTCGCGGCCGTCGAACCCGATCACCACGCCGCGGTAGCCGTTGAGGACGTCGACGTCCTCCGGCGAGGCGTCGGGGCGGCGGGTGCGGTAGTCGTTGCGGCGGACGCGGACGTGGTCGCCGATCGCAAGGGCGAGGGTGCCGCCGCCGGCGAGGCGGTACAGCCGGTCGGGCCCGGTGATCTCCCCGGCCTCCCGCCGGATCGCCCTCGCCCCGAGGTTGAGGGCGTCGACGTCGGCGTTGCTGCCCGCCAGGATCAGCAACTCCTTCAGCTCGTCGTGCACGGAGGTAAAGGGAGTGTCGACGCGTGTTGCTGCCCAGTGGTGCAGCAGCGCGGCGAGGGTGTCCTCGCGGCCGTCGCCCGCGTGCACGCGCCCGGCGGCCGCCCACTCACGCAGGGCGGCGTCACGGTCGCCGTCGCGCCAGAGCTGCAGGGCGCGCCGCTCGACGTCGTCGCGCTGCCGCCGGTTCTCGGTCAGCTCCAGGCCGTCGACGGCCTGGTGGACGGCGGCGAACGTCCCGCCGACGCCGATCGCGCGCAGCTGCAGCGGGTCGCCGATCAGCACCGTCTTGGTCCCAGCGGTCTCGGCGGCCGTCAGCAGCCGAGCCAGCTCGCGGTCGTCGACCATCGCGGCCTCGTCCACCACCAGGACGTCCGTGCCGTCCAGGCCGGGCCGCTCGGGGTCGGCGATGTCTCCCAGCAGCGACGCGATGGTCTGCGAGGCGATCCCCGCCGACGCCGTCAGCTCCTGGGCGGCGACCGCCGCGGTGGTCGCGCCCCGCACCCGGTACCCGGCTGCCGTCCACGCCGACCTGGCGGCCGCCATGAGGGTGGTCTTGCCCGCGCCGGCGACACCGACGACGGCGTCGACGGCGTGCCCGGCGCCGGTCAGCCGCTCCACCACGGCCCGCTGCTCAGGGCTGAGGCCGAACCCTCTGCTGGCCTCGAACGTGCTGACGGCCATCGCTGCGGCGTCGACACCGACGACGGCGCGGCCCGCGTCGCGGCCGCGTTCGGCGATCGCCAGCACGGTCCGTTCGGCGTCGACGACGTCGCGGCTGGTGTAGCGCTCGGGGTGGGTCTGGTAGGCGGGTCCGCGCTCGCGGCCGCCGGCGGCGGGCAGCGGGACGACGGGCCCGTCCTGCAGGGCCACCACGGCGTCGGCCAGGGCCTCGGCCTCGGCGACGTCCAGGGTTCCGGCGGGCAGCTCGTCAAGCACCGCCGCCAGCAGCCGCGGGCGGGTGACGACCTTGCCGTGCGCGGTCAGGCCGTCCCCGTCGCGGAACAGCCGTTCGGCGACCTCTCGCGGGCTCGGCGCGGGCGGTGGCGGGGTCGGCCCGTCCGGACCGTCGCGCCGGGGGCCGCCGTCCGGTCCGTCGGGGCCGTCGCCGCGCGCGGCCGCCACGATCGCGGCCGCGTCCAGGCCCTCGCCCCGGACCTGATCGCGCCAGGAACGGCGCAGGTCACCGGCGGGCGCCGGTGACCCGGGCGGGGCCTCGGCGGAGCTCGCGGCGGTGTGCTTGCCCTCGCGGGTGAGGGCGGCGGCGGCCTTGCCGTGCGCACTCGACGCCGTCTGCGGATCCAGCCCCAGTTCACGCAGCGCGGCGAACGTCTGGCCTTGCCGCTTGGAGAACAGCTCACGGACGCGCGGCGGGACGCCCGCCAGCTCCCACACCCGCCCGTCGTCGCGCCGTTCCCACCGGTACCCCAGCGCGGTCGTGCGGGCGCGGAACCGGGCCTGGGCCAGCGCGCCGGCGGTCTCGACATGGCGATGCAGCTCGCGGCCGCCGTTGCCCGGCGTCGACCACTGCCCATCGACGCCGCGGACCATGTGCGCGATGACGGCGTGGGCGTGCATGTGCGGGTCGGGATCCTGGCCGCGCACCGGCCGCGCCTCGTCGTGCCACATCACCCAGCCCAGGAATCCGCTGGACTCGATGCGGCGGGCGGTCTTGCCGTTGCCGTGCTCTCCGCGCATCCCGTACGCGCACCAGGACTCGAGATCCTGCAAGGTCTCCAGCACCGACTCGCGGAACGCGTCCTGCAGCTCGGCGGCGGTGGCCTCATCACCCAGCGCCCACACCACGCTCGCGGACTTGGGCAGGTCGATCGTCAGATCGAAACCCCTGTCCCCGATCCGGACGGTCTCGCCGCGGTGGGCACGGGCCACCTGCAGCTCGCCCGCCGCGTAGACGTCCTCCAGGCGGACCGGCGCGTCGATCTCGGCCACCAGGCGCTCGGCGTCGCGCACCGGGATGCGGTGCGCCTCGCCGTCGCGGGCCACCATCCGCCCCAACCGGGCCAGCCGCGCCGCCGCCCACTTCGTGCGCGCCAGCCCGGCGACGTCGACGCCGGACTCCGCGGCCGCCTTCGCCAACGCCGCCCACAGCGGCGCGGCCGCCAGCTTCGACGCCGGGTGCGCCGCGCGCTTGGGCGTCACCAGGACCTCGCCCGTGCGCGGGTCGACGCCGTCCATCAGCGCCCGCGCCGCCGCCTTGTCGATCTCCCCTGCCAGCGGCGTGCGGGCCGGCAGGCCGACCTCAGCGAGCCCACCGCCGAACCAGGTCAGCCTGTTCGTCTCGTCCATCCGGTAGTCGACCCGGTGGTCGACGCGGGCGTCTTGGCCGTGCTCGAGGGCGGGGTGGTGACCGCAGCCGGCGGACTCAGCCAAGCGGTACTCGACCTGCTCGACGGCGGGCCCGATCGTCGTCAGCCAGGCCACCGCCATCCCCACTCACCAACACCAGCCATCACCCTTGAATTCATCGCCTTAAGACGGGACCACAAAGATCGTGGCCTCGGCCAAGTCGCCAGGGGGCACCCGTACACGCAAACGGTCCCACTCCTCGGATCTTTCGTGGGAGGCCCTCAAAATCACGACCCACATGCCCGCCTCGTCCCGCTCAGCGGTTACGGCCGCGAGGCTGTCAGGTACGTAGCCTTGGGTGATTGCAGCCGCAGTGGCGGCTTCCACAGCCTCGTCCCGGCTGAGCGGTTCGTCTTCGGCTACACGGCGCCGGCGCCAACGTTCCCGCACCGAGCGGAACATCCGGGTCGCCATGGCCACCGTGCCGGCGTCAGCCCGGTTGCCGATGATGCCGCCAACAGCAGTCGCGCCAATGTATGGGCCGACCTCGACAACAAGCCGAAAGATCTCGACCAGTTCCGCAGGGGCCTCGAGTCCGTCGTGTTGGAGAGAACCGCCGTACTCCCAGTCGTCGTCCTCAAGGTCGTCGTCCTCAAGGTCGTCCCCGCACGATGAAGGTTCCCGCACAGGCCTCATCTTCCTGCTCAACGCAAGGCGCCGCATGCACGGCCCCCTGCCCCCGACCGACCGGTATGGCGATAGCCATACCTGGGTACATCCCGATGATCATGATGTGATCATCGGGATGGTTCAGTTGTAGATCGGTTGCGCTTGTGGATCAAGGTCTGTGTGCTGATCGGGCGTCTGATCTCGTGGTCGATGTCGTGGTAGCCGTTCGTCGTGCGCGTGCTCTCGTGGTGGTTGTTGGCCTGGTTCAGAAATCGGACCTCGAGTGAGGCAACACGCTCCGGTGGGTGCGCCCGCGCAACGTTGGGACGCGGGCACGGGCTGTCGCGCGGGCGCGCCCTCCGGCCCGCCGGGGGTCCGGGGGCGGCGCGTCCCCGGCGAAGCGCACGCCCTCCCGGCGGCGCGACCGGTGCATCGCAAAGGAAGCAAGCGTGGCGGGGTGTCGGCGGTGATTGGCTTGGGCATCGCGGTTACCGTGCCAGCTCTCTAGAAGAGGGGGCTGAGCATTGGGGTTGTACTCCGGCGGGGAGTTGTACCTCGTCCGCGACCGGGTGCTGTGGTTTCCCGATGAGGAGTTCGGGATCCAGTGCGTGGCCCGGACCCGCAAGGGCAAGCAGTGTCTCAACGATCTTGCCCACTCGGCTCCCTTCAAGCTTCAGCCATGGTGGGAACGGGGCTCGGTTGGAGACGTCCACGACGTGAAGTACCTCCGCCACTCGAATGAGTTCGCGTACCGGATGTATGAGCAGCAGCGCTGCTATGTGCATGTGGACAGCGACGCCCCCGACGCGATCGCCCCCGGCTGGGAGGCGTACGACCCGGCCCTGCACCGGCGTACGAAACCTTGCCCGCTCGATCTGCGGTGTCGCGACTGCGGCTTCTTCGCGGTCGTCGACCAAGTGCTCGTGCCCCGTCTGGGGCCTTGTCCGGCCTGCGGCCACACCGACTGGCGCGATCTCGGCCGCCATAGATGGGACGTCGACAAGCCAGGATGGCGACTAGTCGAGGCCATCCCCGTCGATCAACGCCCCGTGCTCCACCTGGAGTGAACGAGTTCGGCGGCCTGTGGATGGCCTCGTCCTGGTGGACGGCGGCGACCTGCCGGGTCTGGCCCGTCAGGGGCCGCACGCCCGGCGGGCCGGCGACGTCGGCGGCCCGCCGTGCGGTCGTCCTTGAAGACGTAGAGAAAGTTCTCATCCAGGTTCGCGGCAGCGTGTGCGCTGAAGTCGCCTTGTCCCTCAGCGTGGCGGGGGCGTCCAGATCCAGGCGCGGGTGCGGGTTTCCTTGCTGATGACGTCGCAGGGCGTGTAGGCGTCGGGGTCGATCATGCCGCCGCTTTCGGTGGCGTCGTTGTAGAGCCGGTCGGACACGATCAGTGCGAGGTCGCCGACGCTGTCGTCCGCGGTCTTCTTGAACGACGGGGCGTCCAGCAGGCGGAACAGATGGACCAGGGCGGGCCCGGCGACGCCGTGTTCGTCGCGGTAGACCCGGCCGGTGTGGACCGCCAGCCGGAGGCGGATCTGGGCGATGTCGCCGGCGAGCTGGTTGTAGCGGCGCAGTGCGGCTGCCAGGTGGTGTGCGAACGGGTCCAGCAGATGGTCGCCGACGACATCGGGCGGGACGATGAACAGCGCACCGTCGCCACGGTCCTCGCGGTAGCACGAGGCCCAGGGCACCCGGGTGATCGCACAGGCGTCGGCAATCAACTCATACATCTGCCGCCGTAGGTGCATCTGGGTCCGGGCATCGCGACGGGCGCCGAACCTGCAGATGTCGACGGCGGCCAGCGTGGTGGTCACTGCGGCCGGGGGCCAAGGGCCCAAAAAAGCGGGAGGCGGGGCCGCAGGCTCAAACGCGTCGCTCGGCGGGTGACCGTTCACTCGGCAGCCTCCGGCGAGCGGCCGGACACCAGGCCGGAGTGGGGCGCGGGGCAGTCTGGTGGGCAGGGGTCCTCGGTGAGATCGCTCCAGTACTCGATCAACTCCTCTTCGGTCATCTGGACCGGCGCCATGGGCGGGGCTGGCCGTGCCGTGGCCAGCTCCCAGGTGGACACCAGCAGAAGCAGCAGCAGCTCGTCGTCTCCGGGCGGAGCGGTGACCGCGGGGGCGACCTGGGGGCCGAGCATCGCGCGGTGCCGGCAGACCGGATGGGCGGGGCGGCGGGCGGCTGACAGGGGTGCGGCCGAAGGGTGTGCAGACATCAGCGTGTGGTCCTTGATGGGCGGTAGGGGCGAGCACCAGTAGGCCACCCCCCGAGGCTTCCGGCCATCACAAATCTCCGATCAGAAGACATCGGAACACGCGACAAACTCCGACATCTCAAAGAATCGGACATTCGCACCCATGAGGCGTCGTTAATAGATGAATCGCATTCTAATACTGGCCGGTTTATGTCACGAGACACAGACTCCCGTGCATCTGCACGTGCAGTGTTCCGATGTGTTCCACGTGCTATGACCTGCCCATACGTCTACCTGGAGGTTGACGAATGCGAACATTACGGAACCGCACAATTCGGCGATTGCGGGCCCCAGGAGGTGTCGCCGAGGTGAGAACATGCTGTCCGGCATAACGATCATCCCCGGGCGATGCCTGGCACACGTTAGGGCCCCACATAATGGCGACCAACCACCCCCCGAACCCGGTGCTGGACGAGTTCATCCAGGATCTGAGCCGGTTCAAGAAGGCATGTTGCGTGCCCAGCGACCGCGAACTGGTCCGGATGTCGCACACGGTCTACGACGAGCAGCACAAGAAGACGCCCGTCTTGCGACGATTGAGCACGACCGCGGTCAGCAACGTCCAGACCCGCCAGCGGCAGGACGCGCCAGGATGGGGATGGCTGGCTACCTACATCCTGACCTGCTTGTACTTCCATCGGAGGAGCGGCACGACCACGCTCGACTTCGACGGCCCCACCGACTTGGACAGCTGGTACAAGCGCTATCAGGCGGTGTGTCGGCACCTGGCCCAGGCACGCATCCAGGTCGCCGCCCGATCGACCGCCGAGGCTCCCCAGGACCCTGATCTGGAGGCCGACGCCGCATCGACGCTCGACCCGCTCGGCCGCGAGCCCCACCTCGGGCCCAGGAAAGTGCTCGACGGGCCCGTCTCCGCGCCGCCGCCGGCACCACCAGGGCCGCCGCCTCCCCCGCCACCCGCTCTACCGTCCCAGGTGCCGCACTGGCGAGACCTGCAAGACTCGGCGCTGGAAGGATGGATGGAGCAGCTCCGCCACCAGCAGTCCCAGGCACACCGCCGCCACTACGCGCTGTTCGGCCAGTACGGCGTCGAACTGCTCATCCGCGCCGAGAACGGCGACCACGAGGCCGCCTGTCGGCTGGGCATCCTGCTCTTGTGCCACGACCGTCCCGCCGAGGGCCAGGCCTGGCTGATGTCCGCTGCCGCCCAGGGGGACGAGTCCGCCGAGATCCTGCTGAGCACCGTGCCCAGCCGACAACGCGAGATGGCCGCCGAGCTGGCCTACGAGTTCACCCTGCCCGGCTACGTCCAAGACCGCGTCCAGGGACGCAGCGTCGAGGTCATACCGACCGGCGCCGAGGTCTACTACCGTGCGGCCACCACCGCAGGGCACCTCGGCGCCGCCATCCGCCTGGGCTTGATCTTCGAGGCCCGCGGCGACCTGGACTCGGCGCTGCTCATCTTCGCCCGGGCCGCCGACCGCTGCCATCCCGACGCCATCGATCACTTCGAGCGGCTCAACACCCACCTTCACCGGGAGCAGAACCGGCGGGATCTCGGCGAACCGTTCCCGGAGCTGTAAGGCCGATGACGAACGCCTGGACGCCTCGGTGACGGCGACGGACTACCGGGAGGTTGGGGGCATCCCGGGATCCTTCAATACCGGGATCCCGGGATTGAGCGACCTTCCGACCGCCGTAACGCGGGGCCGGACGGGTTGAGGTCACCCGGCGAAGACGATCTCAATGGGGTCGTCCGGGCAGTCGGCAGCCAGTTCGGTGAGCCTGGTCTTCTCGGCCCCGTCCGCACTCAGGGCCCAGCGGAGTTTGATGGCGGTCCACTCGCCGATGTAGCGGCAGAGGGCCGGGGCGTGCGGCGGCAGCCACTCGCGCGGGTCCTGATCGCTCTTGGAGCGGTTGGAGCGGGCGGTGACCGCGATCAGGGCCCGCGGGTCGTCCAGGTCGTTGGCGTAGGCCTCGCGGCGGCCGGCGTCCCAGGCGTGGGCGCCGGAGTCCCAGGACTCGGCGAGGGGGACCAGATGGTCGATGTCCAGCCCCCGGGATCCGGTGACCTGGACGTCGTCGTAGTAGGAGTGCCAGGTGCCGGTCCCGCCGACCAGCCGACACCGGCCGCCGAGCTCGGGGGCCTGGACGGCCTCGGCGAGGAGGACTTCCCTGCGGGTGTCGCACCCGTCCCGGTCGGCGTCGACCCAGTGCTTGAAGGCTTCGCGGTCGTACCCGTCCCGCCGTTCCGGGGCGACCTCGAGCCGCCCGATCGCCTCCCGGAGCGGAACCTGCTCGGTCTGCACTGTCGTGCTCTGCGCCGTCGCATCGGCCGACGTCGCGTCGGCCGCGGCGGTGCCGCACAGCGCACCGGGGACGGCCAGTAGCGCGGCCACCGCACCGAGCCGTGCCGTGCCCCGTACGACCGCGAGTTTGAAAAACATGAACTCTCCCACCAGTCAGTCGCTATGTGTAGTGACATAAATACGCTTCGCGACTGATCTGGGAGAGCTATCCCGGGCGCTGTGCCAGCACCACCGACGCGCGACCACACGCTGTCGTTCCCGACAGCACCAGCTCCTACTGAGTGCGGATCAAAGGCGTGCCTGAGCAGACTCCCCTCCCCCAGGAGCATGGTTCGCAGCCGAGTAGATCCACGTGATCACCCAGGGCGTGACCATCGTGCGCATCGGACTGTCCAGCAGGAGCGATCTCAGCAGGTCCATGAGCCCGATCTCGGCCCGCTCGACCTGGACGGCGCGTCAGGTCCGGGCGAAAACGTCACCGGCGAGCAGGTGCTTTCGCGAGCCTTATCAGCAAGAATTCGCAGGTCAAGGCTATCGGGACACTTTGTGCCCCGAGCACGGCTAAGCTTGTTCCGTCCGGCGCGGCAAACGTCACGCTCGTCTCACTTGAAGGCCCAGGTCTGGATTCGTCCAGTCACCGGTGCTGGGTGAATCCATCCAGCCGGGTCCGGCCCCAAATGGGCCAAGAGAGATGGAGACGACCGACGTGAACCGACCGGACGAGCGTCGCTGGCGGCAGTGGCTCAGGGCACATCATCCCTGGCTCCTGGAGGTCGTGCGATTGGCCGTTTGGCTGATCATCACGATCGTCCGCTAGACGCACCAACGCCCTCCTGCCGGAGCCGTCGCAAGTTCCACTAGGCAGGAGGGCGTTGGTGCGTCTAGATACCGGACATGAACTCCGGTACGGGCTCACCATACCCCCTTGGTGTCGTAACCCGCACCACATAGTTCGTCTTCGCGCAGGTCAGCGGGTATATACGCCCCGCGCGTGTGCACTGATTCACTGTCCTGCCTAGCACCTAATCAGCCACCTTCGTGACCGAAAACCTTAATTTCGGTCAGACGAGTCCGCAGACGATGCCGCCCTCGCGGACGGCGCACGAGTCGCTGGCGAGGCGTGGGCTGCGGGCGCCGTCCGGGCCGTTGGCGACCCGGGTGCGGCCACGCCGCCAGCGTCCGAGCAAGCCGCGCGAGCGCGGCGCCGGGCGAGTGGATCAGGGCCGGGTGCGTGGTCATGGCGTCTACGGTCGCGGCCGCCGTGGCGCGCCGGAGCGGGTTCGGCGACCTGTGGATAACCCCGCCGGACGGCGGCCGAGGTTCCTGGGGAAGGGCTCTATCCCGGAACCTCGACCGAGACCGAGACGCGGGCCGGCCCCAGACCCTGCGCGGGTCCGGGGCCGGTCGCGGCCGAGCGCCGATCAGTCCTCGCCGGGACATCAGCAGCCGGTACGGCGCCGTCTCCTGGCACGGGCGGAAGGGAACGCGAGACACGTGCGAGGCGTGGTGGAGAACTCGGCACCGAGGGCCGCGCGACGTCTGCATGGCATCGGGACGCCGCAGCAGCCCTGGGTCACGTAGCGCTTAACGCCGCGGTCGGCGCGAAGCCCACCATCCGGCGATGACGGGACCGGCCAGGGTTGAGAGGCTCGTCAAGAGCATCTGGGCCTGCTGCTGTGGAACCCAAAAGGCCACTCCCAAGACGAGTCCCACGACGACCACGCCACCGACCACCCAGCCTCTGATGTGACTCATCGGGCTGCGGGGGGCAAGATGGCGCCGAGAGGGCGGTCTCTTCTGCACGGCTGCTCCTTCTCTGTTCGGCGCCGGTCTCCCGCATGGGCGACCAAACCGTCAGGAGGCCGGCGCTGCACGATCCACCCCGGGGCGCCCGAGATGGCTTGACAACACCTTCCTTCACTCGCCGGGGTAGTTGATCTCGCGTGAAATCGCAGGTGAAAGCGGTCTACAGCGTGACTCACCTGGCTTTGCCGGGTCGAGGCATGCTTGGTCGGGTTGAGTGTTGTTGAAGTGTGTCGATCCTTGTCTTCGCTAGGCTTTGCTTGTCCATATGGGAATCTCAGCGAAGGTTTTCTCAGCATGGCCAGGCCGATGCAGATGCCGCCCAAAGCAGACCTCCCCGAAGGCCCTCACCGCGCCTTCGTAGAGTTACTCTTCGATTACTACCGGCGCGCTCGGCGCCCCACGCTGGAGAAGATCTGCACGCAGATTCAGAGCAAGGACCGAGCGGGCACCGCAAGCCGCGAGACGGTGCGCCGAATGCTGCGTGGACAGACCATCCCACCGAACTGGCAGACCGTTGAAGCGGTCTTCGCAGCGTTGTGCGAGCTGGCTGGCGTTGACCCTGATCGGAAAGTGAAGGTCTTCAACTCGTTCGACGAAGACGAGTGGACCCCAGCCGATCGCCGTAGCCAGATGGAAGCTGCCTGGAACGCCGCGCTGGATGGACGGATCGACGACCGGCCTGAGTTCCAGGGCATCGACTTCGAGACCGCTGTGCCTGTGAACGGATTCGGCAGCGGCACGGGAGGGTTCGGCGGCGGAGGGTCCACCAACAGCAGCAGCGGCTTCGGCAGCGGAGGGTTTGGCGGCAGTACCAGCGCCCGAGCTCCCTTCAAGAATGATCCGTGGGGCTCCACCAGCAAGAGCCAGTACTCCGACGACCCGCCCTTCTGACCCAGGTCGCGACGTTCCAGATCGTGGCGGACGGTCTCGTCGGGGTCGCCCCACAGCGGCCCCGGCGTCCCCAGGGAACCGGTCGATCGCCTCGGCGCGGGTGGCGGCGCGGTGGGCCAGGACCCGACCGTCGAGGGCGGCGGCCTGCCAGTGCCGCCCGGACCGATACGTCCGCCCGAGCACCACGCGCTCGCCGTAGTCCGTCGACGGCGATCTCGTAGCCGCCGCCCTCGGCGCTGGGCGGGTCGATCGCGGCGGCGGCGAGCTGGGTCTGGCTGTAGGGGCACAGCGGCCGCTCGGTGCGCGGCCGCGCCTGGGGACGCCGCCGGGTGCGGGCCTCGGGCGGCAGCTCGGGCAGCGGCGCCGGGGCGTACAGCGCCGCGAACAACGCCACGGCGGCGTCCTCGCGGGTCGCGGCGGGGACGGCGACGGGCCCGTCCAGGGTGCACGGCACGTACCCGCCGCGCGAATCCGGCTGCAGCCAGCCGACGACACGGCCGCGCACGACGACGTCCTCGCGGCCCGGCACCCGGCCGCGGACCAGCCGCCAGCCCGCGAGGTCGGCCGGCGCGGTCTCCACCGCCCGGCCCCGGTGGTCGATCAGCGGCCCGGACACCACGTCGGCGTCCTCGGCGCCGGGCATGCCCAGCGCGGCCGCGGCGGCCCGCACCGCCGACGGCACCTCCCGGTAGGGCACGGTCGCGGCCGGACGGCCGTCCGGCCGGGGCACCAGGCCGTGCACGTCGTAGCCGGACACCTCATCGCCCCCGGCGGCGGGAGCGATCCAGCCGACCCGCCGCCCGTCGGCCAGCAGCAGACGCACGTCCCCGTGCAGCCGGACCGCGCGCTCCTCCCCCACCCGCCCCGGCGCCGTTTCCGTCACGGACGCCGGGATTTCATCACGCCCGGGCGTGACCGGCGCGGCCTCCACAGCGCCCTCCGGGGCGGCCTGCGCGGCACCACTGCGTGGGGCGGCCTCCTCCGGCGAGGCGGGCGCAGCCGATTCCGTCACGGGGGCGGATCCGTTGCTCCAACCCGCCCGGGTCGGCCGCGCGGATCTCACATAAACAGCAATGTGTGAGCCGTGCCGCCCCGTGTGCTCTCACCGGGTCTTCTGGACTTCCGTGAGGCAAACTCACGGACTCCTCCTCAGCCTGACACTCCGGTTACCGACTGTTATTTTTTTCTCTTCTGCCCCTTGCCGCCCGGCTCTGCCGATAGCGTGGCGGCTACGCCTCCGTTCTCTGCGGTCTGCAGCCGAGATTCGTCTGCAGGACGGGAGAGAAAGGAGGTGATCGAATGATCGGGATGCTTAAGCGTCGTCGCCGTCCGGCGCCGCAGCGGGTTCCCACCGAGCAGCCGATGTGCTGGCAGAAGGTCACGGCCTTCGCCACAGTCGGGCGGTTCGTGTTGGGGCTGGTGCGGCAGGTGCGGGATTGGTGGAACGGCGAAGGCCCCGGGCCGTACCTCTGATGAGGTGACGGCCGCAGGGCCCTCCCGTAACGGGGTCTCGCGGCTACACGTCTTCCCGGACGGCCGCGAGGCCCCACCTTTTGCGCATTGTCCCTGATCAGACGACTGTCTACTCGCTATCTTCTTGCTGCGGTGAGACGCACACGCCTGACTCAGTAGTGTTCGTTTCAGCACCGTACCCCACCGCGAGGCACTTGCGCGGCAAAGACCATGCAACATCCCTTTGCTCTTTGCCGCGGACGCTAACCAGTTAGCGTCGAGCAGTCCCGGCGGTGGATGCGGCGAGACTGATCACTGCGGTGCAGAGTCACTCGGCGAAGACGCGTTCGATGACGGCGGCTTGTTCGGCGGTGCCGGAGCGGAAGTAGCGGGCGGTGGTGTCCAGGGAGGCGTGGCCGAGCAGGGCCTGGATCTGCGCGGGGTCGGCGCCACCCTCGCGCAGCCGGGTGGCGAAGGTGTGGCGGAGCCGGTGGGGGCGCAGGCCGTGGATCCCGGCGGCGGCGCCAGCGGTCAGGATCGCCTGGACGATGCCGGAGACGGTCAGGGGGCCGCGCTGCCCGGCCCACAGAGGGCCGTCGTGGCGGCCGCGCTCGTCGAGCCAGGCGGTCAGGCGGGTGCGGGCGATCGAGGGGAGGGGGACGGTGCGGACTTGGTCGCCCTTGCCGTGCAGCCGCAGCGTTCCGGTGCGGGCGGTCAGCGCCAGGTCCTGCATCTGGATGCGGGCGCACTCTTCTTCGCGGGCGCCGGCGTACAGCAGCACCGCCACGATCGCGGCGTCTCGCGCGCCGCGGCGGGTGGCGGCTCGTTCGACGGCGCCCTGCTGGGCGGGGGTGAGGGCGTCGGGCTCGCCGGGGCGGGGGACGCGGGCGCGCTTGACGGTGACGCGCAGCCCGGCCAGCTCGTATAGCAGCGTGACGGCGGCCAGCGCCTGGTTCACCGTCGGCGCCTTCGCCCGGCCCTCGAT
Source organism: Actinomadura sp. WAC 06369 (assembly GCF_003947565.1). NCBI lineage: Bacteria > Bacillati > Actinomycetota > Actinomycetes > Streptosporangiales > Thermomonosporaceae > Actinomadura > Actinomadura sp. WAC 06369. Next base: position 24,688 of record NZ_QHJN01000121.1, read on the forward strand.
GAGGTGCCGCCGCCACGCGGTCACGGCGGCCTCGGCCCCGACGGTGTCGGTGAACGCGTCTGGATGCCGGTCGGCGTGCTCGGCCAGCCAGGCGATGTAGGCGGCGGTCTGCCGCCGGTAGGCCCTGACGGTGTTGGCGGCCAGCGCGCACCGGTCCAGGTGCCGGTGCGCAGCGTCCAGGGCCCGCGCGGCGGCCGCCGCCACGTCCCCCATCGGACCGCCGGCCGGGGCCGGGGCGATGGCGCCCGCGACATCGGGGA